>JAGQPO010000681.1 GCA_020426665.1 Planctomycetales bacterium | reverse complement strand
ACCGGGACATCAAGCCCGAGAACATTCTGGTCGCGGTGGATGGAGTCGTGAAAGTTGCCGATTTCGGGCTCTCACGGATCCTTGGCGACGACCAGCACCAGGAGATGCTTACCGCAACCCATCAAGTGATGGGTACGCCCCGTTACATGGCACCCGAACAACTGGAAGGCTCACGCGCCGTCGATCACCGAGCAGACATTTATTCACTGGGTGTCGTCTTTTACGAAATGCTCACCGGAGAGCTCCCGATGGGGCGTTTCGCGGCACCGTCGAAGAAGGTGCAGATCGATGTGCGACTCGATGAAGTGGTCCTGCGGACGCTTGAAAAGGAACCGCAATGCCGCTACCAGCGCGCGAGCCAAATCAAGTCGGATGTGCAGTCGATTACGTCAACCGGCGATCAAGCGGTCGCGCATACCGTGGAATTCGAGGGGGAACCACGAGACGAACGTCAAGTGGCGAGTACGAGTCTCGCACAACAAGAACTTGCCGCACGCATGTTGCTGACGCGACGTCAACTCATGGAACGTGTCGAGAAATCGCTACGTCCCCTCTTCCGCGGACAGATGTTGCAGGTGCTATTTGGGATCGCACTGATACTGCTTGGTGTGCAGTGCTGGGCTCGAAATACACAGATTCCGCATCGCTTGGTGAGCGGTATTATTTTGCATGTGTATGGCGTGCTTGTGATTTCTCAAGCATTGCTCGTGTGCACCAGAATCCGAAGAATTGACTACTCGAAGCCAGTAGCGGACATTCGCGGCAAACTCGATAGCCTACGGTCGGGATATTTGCGAGCTGGCGTCCTGGTCGGATTTGTGTGGTGGCTGATGTGGATTCCCGTCGCGGTAGCCTGTGGCTTTGATGCCGTGCTGTATCCGCAGTCTCTGATCGTTTCGCTCGCTGTCGGAATTGCTGGCTTTGCTGTCTCGCTGTGGCTGTATTGGCGTGCCTTGCGAATTGGCAATCCGTCCGCTGAGTTGTGGAAACGAAAACTGGCCGGCGAAAGCATTGCCGCTGCGTATCTGGCACTCGATGAAATTGAGAATGCTCACATTCGCTGACATGTTTGCTAATGGACCGAGCGCTACTACATGACACGCGTAGGTCTCGGATGACTTGGATAGGACTCGCAAGATTCGGTCAACCGCGAGTTGGGATTTCAATCCAAAGGAGATATAACATCAACACGACATCCATCAATGCAGGCGTACAAACTAGGGAACTGCAAGCAGCGTCTATCGCGACGAATTCCCCTTCCTCGCGATTCAATCGACGCCATGATCTGGATGCGTTACGAGCCACTGCCATGTTGCTTGGTATCGTGCTTCATGCAGCACTCTCATTTGCACCGATTCCCTGGACTGTTCAAGATTCGCAGCAAAGCGACTTCTACTATGTGCTGTTTGCCTGCATTCACGGATTTCGTATGCCGCTGTTCTTTATGCTGAGCGGATTCTTCACGGCGATGCTGTGGAAGAAACGAGGACTAAGAGCACTACTGGTCCATCGCTTCAAACGCATTTTTCTGCCGATGGTGCTGGCGATGTTGACGATCATTCCATTGATGTGGGTGGTTTCAAGCTACGTGCGATCACAACCTGCGTCAGAATCGGCCGAGATGGTGACGGATAATGCGGACGTTGGGGAGCCCGCCGAACAACGTGGTGCTGTCGATATCGACGTGTCGGCTGCAGTGGTGACGGGCGATCTGGATTCACTCAAAGCTTATTTACAGAACGGAGGCAATGTTGATGCGAAAAATGCGCAAGGGGCGGCTCCGTTGCATGTTGCCTGCCTGTTCGGCAGAGCCGAAGTTGCCGAGATTTTGCTGGATGCGGGGGCGAGTCTGGACGTAACGAACAATGAAGGCGCGACGCCTGAGCAGCTACTCGCGCTGGATTGGGCGACCACCGCGTATGTCGCAAAGTTAGTGCAGGTTCCGGTTGATCAAGAGGATCTGTTTGCTGGACGAAAGCGGATCGCGCAGGCCATTGAAGATCAAAGTGGGCGATCGGTTTCGCTACAAGTGGCCAGTGATGGACGAGAAGACGTATTGGGTGGGCTCATCGCATTGTTCTTCTATGTCCCCGTTTTTCACCACTTGTGGTTTCTCTGGTTCCTGTGTTGGTACGTCTGCGGTTTCGTGTTGATTGTGAAGCTGCTGCAGTCGCTGCGAATTCCGGCCGTTTCAAACATGTGGGTCACATCCTGGCTGCGCTACGTCTGGCTGCTCCCGCTTGCTGCCGTGCCACAGTATTTCATGGCTAGATCGCAATACGCTTATGGACCAGACACGTCTGTCGGCCTGTTGCCGCTGCCAGCCGTGCTGGCGTACTACGCGATATTTTTCGGTTACGGAGCGATCTACTTCGGCGCGAACGATCAAGCCGTTGCGGTTGGCAAGGGATACTGGTGGAAACTCGCTGCAGCGATCCTCATCCTTTTTCCTGTTGGGCTCTCTATGCAGGGACCGGAACAGACCAGCGGTCGAATCCTGTTCGCGGTCATGCAAGTCAGCTTCACATGGGTGATGTCGTTCGGAATGCTGGGCTTGTTCAACCGATTCTTTCGTCCGCAGCGACTCTGGGTTCGCTATCTGTCCGATTCGTCGTACTGGCTTTATCTGGCCCATATTCCACTCGTCTTATTGCTTCAGTTTCTAGTACGCGACTGGTCGTTGCCTTCTCTGCTGAAGTTCGGATTCGTTTGTTCGGTCACGACCAGCGTGCTGCTCTTCAGCTATCAGATCGGCGTAAGAAATACGTGGCTGGGTGCTCTACTGAATGGAAGGCGATATCCAGGACCTGAGGAAAACGAACCAACGGCGGAGCCAACCTATCAGATTCAATCGTCCGCAACACAGGAGGCAGTTTGATGAGAACGATACTAATTGCGTCGTTCTCGATTGCCGTCGCATTCGCCCTGCTGCTCATGTCGTCGACAACCGCTTCGGCCGACGAGTGGCGATCCGAGGTCGCTCTGGGCACACGCACACCCAATGTCGTCGTGCTACTTTCAGACGATCTGGGCTGGAAGGACATCGGGTGCTATGACGGCCCTGTAAAGACGCCGACGCTTGACCGTCTGGCAAGCGGTGGGATGCGGTTTACCGACTTTTATTCGGGAGCAGCAGTATGTTCGCCGTCGCGAGCTGTGCTGCTGACCGGCCGGACAAACGTGCGGGGCAGCATCTACAGTTGGATCAACGACCACGACCAACGATCCCATTTGCCGAAGGCAGAAGTGACGATCGCCGAAGTTTTGCGGCGCGGTGGTTACGCTACTGCGCATTTTGGTAAGTGGCACCTGGGACTGCCGTCAAACCAGTTTCCGGAAAAGCCTACGCCCGCTGATCATGGCTTCGATTACTGGTTTGCAACGGGCAATAACGCTCAGCCGTCACATCACAATCCACGGAATTTCATTCGCAACGGTAAACCTGTCGGCATGCTGGAAGGGTATGCGTGCGACCTTGTTGTTGATGAAGCCGTCTCGTGGCTTGAGAATCGGTCAGACGATGATCGGCCTTTCCTCTTGAATATTTGTTTCCATGAACCACACGCACCGCTGGCGGCTCCCGAAGATATGGTCGGCCAATACGGTGAGCAGTCTGACCCAGCGGCGGTCTACTCCGCAACAATCGCGAACACCGATCAAGCGATCAACAGGCTGGTTGAGAAACTCCACGAGATCGACGAGCCAGAAAACACTCTGATTATCTATTCCTCAGACAATGGCAGCTATCGCGCAGATCGAGTCGGCAAACTGCGGGGCACTAAAGGATCGAACTTCGAAGGTGGCATTCGAGTTCCAGGTATCTTCTATTGGCCAGGTCATATCTTGGCCGGGACGGTTGAAGATGAACCGGCCGGACTTGTGGACCTACTTCCGACGATTTGCGGTATCACCGGAATCGATCCCCCGCCCGTACATCTTGATGGAGCCGACCTTTCGCAACTGCTTGTTCGGGAGTTGATCGGTGACAGTTCGCCGAGACAAACGGAATGGTTCGAACGCACACAGCCGCTCTTTTGGTACCTACCGCTGTCCGGTCCCGCTGTTGCCATCCGCGATGGACGATTCAACATGGTCGCATATCGTGACGGCAGACTTCCGAAGGATTACGCAGCTCTTGTTGAGATCAAAGACCGCATCGAATCGCTGCTCCGTGAGAAAGGCATCTTCGACGAAGAGACCCGTGGCTCCACCCTTGAGAAGCAACTCTTCGAGGGCTTCCGCGATTCAGAAGCCGAGCGTCTGCGAGGCCAGTTCATTCGCTTGAATCAGTTTCACGAATCGTGGATTCCTGGCTTGAAGCAAACTCAGTTCACTCGCTTCGAACTTTATGACCTCAAAACGGATCCAGCGCAGAAAACAAACATCGCGATTCGCGAACCATTGATCCATGCGAAGATGAAGTCACAGCTACTAAAGATCTCAAAGAGTGCTTCTGATGAAGCGTTTGATTGGTCATCGGACAATCCTGCCCCATCCCGCGAGCCCACAACGCTGGTCCATCGGTTTTCCTCCGACTATCGATCCTCGTTCGATGCCTTTGCCTACATGAATCGGATTCCGATTGAAGTCGTGGCACTCGAAGATCAAGCGGGACTTGCGTCAAGAATCGAAAGTCGTCTCGCCAATCAGGAAGGCCGGGTGCAAATCAAACTGCCTCCGACAATGAAGCGGGATGCTTACGAAGGCTTCAAGCTTGCCGCCGGGATCGGGACAGGTTCGGAAAGCTGCTTCACCTGCCATCACCTTCCTGCTTTAGGGCATGTGAATCGCGACCAACCCGTGCCAACATTGCGAAATCGCACCTACACGCGACAGCAGTTGAGCAAATCGTTGGACTCGGAAGCCCACAAAGTGATTTCACTCGATGAACCGACCGCTGATCGGATCTTTGCGTTTTTGCAAACACTCAGCGACGTGCCCGCTGCCAATTTCCGCCCACTCATCCTAAATGCCACCGTGTTGGACACGACCGGAGATATTGAATGAACCGACAACCAATTTTCACAAGACCACCGCGCATTTTGGCGTGCATCACACTTGCCCATTTGTTTCTATTGTCCGCGGTCGCTTTGGCCGTCGAATCGCCTGAGAATGCGATCGCTGGCAGAATCGTGGATGAATCCGGCAAGGGAGTTGCTGGCGTGATGGTCTCGGCGATTGATGACGAACACCGCAAGTGGATCTCAGTCTTTACCGGGGATGATGGAACATTCAGCATCAACGGGCTTCGCAGCGTGAATCATCACGTGCGGACACGACTGACGGGAATTGCAGACGAGTGGCGATCCGATGTGGCTCCCGGAACCGAAGACCTTACGATCAATACCCATCCTGCAGAAGGCGAAGAACTCGAACTGCAGCGTCCAGCCAGCAGCGCGTTCAGCATGCTGAAATTCGACGACCCGCGCGATCGCATGAACTTCAAGATGATGTGTTCCTACTGTCATCAGATCGGTACCGTCGGATTCCGAACACCCGAGGAGCCCGTCGACTGGGAGACGATGATTCGTCGCATGGATGGGTTTGGTGGTCTTTATCCACACACGCAAAACACCATCGTTCAGCGTTTGATGGAGACCTACAAAGATGACGCCGTAAAGAAATGGCCTGCGTTTCAACCGCCACCTCCGCCGACCGGAGCTGCAGCAGCTGCAACCATCACCATGTGGGAATTGGATGAACCACTGAAAGGTTCATTCCACGACTTGGAGATCGGCCCAGACGGCAACATCTACGCGGTTAATATCAGCCAGCATCGCTTGCTCGTACTCGATCCAAGAACCGGAGCGCAGCGAGCACAGCAATACCCACGTGGCACATATGGCCCTCACTCAATCGAAACCGCAAACGATGGCAGCATGTGGACCACCATGTGCGCAACGGGCCAGATGGTGCGCTATGACGTCGAAACACAAGAGTTCGAGACCTACAGCAGTGCGGAGGCTCCAAAACCACGCGGTAGTTATCCCCACACCCTGCGTATCAACCCGAAAGATCCCGAAGGGCTGATCTGGTACACCGACGCCGGTTCGAATTCTTGCTTCTGGATCCACCCGGAAACACATGAAGTCAAAGAATACAAGCTACTCAGCGCCGGCCAGGCCATGGGTGCAGGTCGAGGCGAATCGCGAGGCATCACGCCGTATGGAATCGACTACTCACCCGTTGATGGCACCATTTGGTATTCCAAGCTGAATGGCAACCGTATCGGTCGCATTGATCCGAACGCCCCTGACGGCGACATCAAAGAATGGAACCCGCCCTTCCGAGGCCCTCGTCGTTTGCACATCGCACCCGATGGAATGGTCTGGGTGCCAGGTTTTGGTTCCGGCGTCTTTGCAAAGTTTAATCCCGACACCGAACACTGGACGGTCTACGAGTTGCCCGATGCCGAAAACCAGATTCCGTATGCGCTGAATGTCGACAAAGATGGCATCGTTTGGGTGTGCGGCACCGGTAACGACACCATCAACCGCTTCGATCCTAAGACTGAGACTCTGGTCCAATACCGTCTGCCCACGCGAGTTTCCTACACGCGTGAAATCGAGTTTGATGATGACGGCAATGTTTGGACCAGCACGTCAGGCCCAGCTCGCCACATGGAACGCGGTGTTGGAGCGGTGATCCGTATTTCGCTACCGAAGGTACTGCCAGAAGGCGGAGGCATCAAACTCACACCAAAACATTACGACGGCAATCATGACATCGGTAATCTCGCCACTGCGGCGAAGACGAGCCGCCCCACACAAAGTGACAACACCGCCTTGTTTGCAAAGATCGACCAAGCGGAAATGCCCGCTGCCTATCGAACGATGCCGCATCAAGAATACGTCGACAAACGGATGGCCGAAATGCCACCTCAGAATCGCGGCCTCGTCGGACGGCTGTGGAACGAATTTCGCCAGGCAAGTCCTTCACGCAGCCGCGATGGAGAGATGTTTATACGAATCCTCGAGCACGTCGCCACCAGCGACGTACCCGTGGAACGTCGCTTCGTAGAGAAGTGGCAGCATCACTACTTTGGCGACGCGCCGGACCACCTGGGCCAGCGCAATCTTGATCGAGGAAAACTCGTTTTTGAACAAGCGACATGCAGCCGGTGCCATAACATTGGCCCCGGCGAAAAGAAGCTTGGCCCGGATCTGACGGATGTCACCAAGCGATTCCGCGGGGCAAAGCTGCTGCAACAGGTCGTCAAACCATCGAGTGAGATCCACAAGGACTTTCAAACACAGTTGATTCTGGTCGATGACGGTCGCCTGCTCACTGGCTTGGTAATCGAAGAGACCGAAGATTCCATTCGCTTCATCCCAAATCTACTCAAGCCGGAAAAGACCGAATTGATCGCGAAGTCGGCGATCGAACAACGCCGGGTCTCTGATGTTTCGACCATGCCGGAGGGACTTTTGGACACGTTTACGGAAGAGGAAATTTACGACCTGCTGGCATACCTCCAAACAAGCGGAGCCAGTCAATGAGCACGAAGCTGATGGTTGCATTGTTGCTTTGCATTGCGAATTCAGTTGCTCGAGCCGATTGGACGCAGTTTCGTGGCCCGAATGGGGCAGGCGTGGCGTCCGACGCTAATCCGCCGGTACAGTTTGGCCCCGACAACAACTTACTCTGGCGATTAGAAATTAAGTCAGGGCATAGTTCGCCAATCGTCAGCGGCGACCTGATTTTCCTGACGACCTTTGACCAGGACGAGAAACGACTCAGCGTCGTCGCGATTGATCGGCATCGAGGGGAGATTCGCTGGGAGAGAGCGGTTGATGCACCAGAGATCGAACGCGGCCACCCTTCTTTCAATCCTGCGAGCAGTACGCCAGCGACCGACGGCGAACGTGTTGTCGCCTACTTCGGCTCGTATGGTCTTGTCTGTTTTGATTTCGATGGGAACAAGCAGTGGGAACTACCGCTGCCATTAACCAAATCCTACGCCGGGAATGCGATTTCACCGATCATCGCAGATGACAAAGTCATTCTTTATCGAGGAAACTTTGTCGACCATTTCTTGTTGGCTGTCGACAAGCGAACTGGGAAGGAACTCTGGAAGACGCCTCAGGCAGAGCCTTTTCATGCGGAACTCGCCTGCACCGCGATTCCGATTGTTCAAGATGACCTGCTAGTTCTTCACGGCGCCCGCTCGGTGCAAGGTTTTGATATAGAGACGGGCAAGCAGCGGTGGATAACAAAGTGCGCGACAACTGCAACCAGCACGCCTCTATTCGTGCGTGGACGCGTTATTGTCGCAGCATGGAACAAAATGGGCGAACCTGCATTGCGACCTGAATTCCCCGACTTTCCCAAGCTGGTTGAAGGCCACGATGCCAACTCGGATGGTGTCATTCAGCGATCAGAGTTCCCGCGGCTTTGGATCTTTCATCGGCCAGAAGGAATCGAAGCTCCGGAGAACGGTGCTTCGATTCGCTTTCGAAGTGTCGACCGCAACAACGATGAAGCAATCAGTGCGGACGAGTGGAAGCGACAAATGCAAGATATCGAACGGTTCCGAAGCGGTTACAAAAACCACGGTTTACTCTCGCTACCGGCCGACAGCGACGGTGTGCTGGCGGACGATGAAGTAGTCACCTTGGAAACACAGGGAATACCCGAGGTGCCTTCACCAATCAGTGATGGACGCTACGTCTATCTCGTTAAGAACGGTGGGCAATTGACCTGCATTGATTTGGAATCTGGTGAGCGAGTCTATCGCAAACGCACCGGTGGAAATGGCACACACTACGCTTCACCCATCATCGCGGCAGGGCGGATTTACATTGCTGATGGACGCGGCCGAATCGTCGTCATGACGCTTGGCGAGACAGCCAAGATAATTGCTTCGAACCAAATGAGTGAAGGTGTCTATGCAACTCCTGCGGTATCGGGCGATTGCCTCTACGTGCGAACCCACTCGGCTATTTACGCGTTCAAGGAGGATGGCAAGTGAAGTTCTTAGTCACGATTCTGCTTGTCTTTCTATCGCAGGCTTTTGGTGCGGCGGCTGACTGGGACGCGGAGTGTACCGTATTCATCGAAGAATCCTGTGTCGCATGCCACGATGCGGAGACGGACACGCGTTTGGACTTCACTTCGCTAGGGTTCGATCTTGAGAACGAAAACGTCTTTCGCACGTGGGTGAAGGTGTTCGATCGTGTCGAGCGGCATGAGATGCCTCCTGAATCCGAGCCCCAGCCAAATGCGGAGTCTCGTCGAGTCTGGCTATCAGATCTTCGAACGGAACTCACAAGAGTCAATCGCCTACGCCAACAAAAGATTGGGCGTGTTCCTTCCAGAAGACTAAGTCGGCAAGAGTACGAGAATACGCTTCACGACTTGTTGGGGATCGGGGGCAATATCGCCAAGCACTTGCCTTCCGAGAATGAAGCATCAGGCTTTGACGTCGTCGCAAGGTCTCAAGAAATGTCAAGCGTTCATGTGCGAAGTTTGCTCAATGCAGCCGACCATGCACTCGACGAGGCGATTCAAGTGGGTGAAAAGCCGATGATGTCGCCGCGAAAAATCGACTATTTTCACTCACCCTACATTCAGATGTGGGTAGACCGGCCCGTCCGTCGCGGTGGTGGAACGATTTTCAAAACTGATCAAGACGTCGTGACGTTTCGCGGAGAGAATTTTGTATTCCGCAGCGACGCCTCCGGATTCCGTCCTCCAGTTGCGGGGCGATATCGACTCCGAATCAAGGCGGCTGCGCATCAGCCTCGTTCCTCCATCACTTTGAGTTTGAAACGCCAGAATGACCAGCAAGGTGATAGTGCGTTGATTGCGGCGTGGGATCTCATCGATGAAACGAACTATCGGGAAGTTGAAACCGTTACCTATTTGCGTCCAGATGATTACATCTATGTCAGTGCAGACGAACTAGATCCAGCAACCGATGGACGAGTGATCTACAACGGACAGCCCGCGAGCACCTTTGGTGGTGAAGGTGTGAAGATTCGCGAGGTAACCGTTGAAGGTCCGCTAGAAGACACATGGCCGCCGCAACGGACTCGAGACCTATTCCCCAATGTCAGCTGGAAATCGACTGGAAAAGGCATTTTGGGTTTTTTCGGGGTCAAAGATGGATACGAACCATCGATTACCACGACACCAGAAGAGTCTCTTCGAAGTCTGACCGCAGAGTTCGTGCGTAAGGCGTTTCGCAGAGCCCCCACCAAGAAAGAACTGGATGATTTAGTCTCTCTCGCCGTTTCCAGCTTGGAATCAGAAAGCAGTCTTATTGACGCGGCTCGGATTCCGCTCCGCACCATTCTGATCTCACCACAGTTGCTCTATCTAGCGGGCGGTCCTGGAGAACTGAACCATCAGGATCTGGCGACTCGACTGTCTTACTTCCTTTGGCGCAGTATTCCCGATGAAGAATTAAATCGCCTCGCAGAAGAAGGGCTTCTGTCGGAACCAAAAAACTTGGAGAGGCAGATAAGCCGGATGCTTGATGACCCGAAGTTTGACCGCTTCGTCGAGGCCTTTCTCGATCAGTGGCTGGATCTCGACCACATCGACGCGACCACTCCCGACGCTTACTTGTACCCTGAGTACGACGATGTGCTTCGACAAAGCATGCTGGCTGAGACTCGCCAGTTCTTCGCGCATTTGATTGACGCGAATCTAGGCGTGGCGAATCTCATCGAATCAGATTTTGCGTTTCTCAATCGACGCTTGGCAGAACACTACGGAATCCCGGGTGTCGAAGGAGAACACATTCGCAAGGTTGAATTGTCCCCGGATAGCGTACGCGGGGGAATTCTGGCACATGCTTCCATTGCGAAGGTCACTGCCAACGGGACGACCACTTCACCCGTACGCCGTGGGAATTTCATTCTGACCAACCTGCTGGGCGTACCGACGAGTCCGCCGCCGCCTAACGTGGGCTCCATCGAGCCAGACACGCGAGGGGCAACAACCATTCGCGAGACGCTGCAAAAACACCAAGAGATTGAAACCTGTGCAGCGTGCCACCGCAGGATTGATCCACCTGGATTTGCGATGGAGTGTTTTGACCCCGTTGGGAATTTTCGAGAACGGTATCGAAACAGCAAAGGAGTCCAGCGTGAACTCAATGCGGGACTTCGGTTCTTGCACAAGGACTACGATCTTGGGCTCCCAGTGGATGCATCCGGCGTGATGGAAGATGGTTTTCGCTTTGAAGATTTCTGGGAATTCAAGCAGCACTTGAGAGCATCGGAAGAGCAGCTCGCGCGAAACCTAGTCTCCAAGCTGGTCGTATTTTCAACCGGCGGAGAAATCGAATTTGCAGACCGAGAGGAGATCGAGCGAATCTTGGCGTCTACGAGCGAAGACGGGTATCCGCTGCGCGATCTCATCCATCATGTCATCTCTAGCAGAATGTTCAGGCATCGATAATGAAAACTCGTCTACAACGCCGTACACTCCTCAAGGCTTCCGGCATTGCGGTCGCGTTGCCGCTGCTAGAATCGATGAGTCCATCGTTTGGAGGCGAGCAAGAAGAACCTCCCAGGCGAATGGTGTTGATCTGCAGCACTCTTGGTCTGCATCCTCCGTCGCTATTCCCAAAGACTCCTGGACGTGATTACGAGAACACGGAGTATCTGAGTCTATTGAAAGAACACCGGCAGGACTTCACTTTGTTCTCTGGACTTTCGCATCCCGACCAAAACGGAAAGCAACCTCACGACACCGAATTGACCTGGCTGACATCGGCACGAAATCCCGGACTAGCTGGTTTCAAGAATTCGATATCGGTCGATCAGTTTGCGGCAAGAACGCTCGGAAGCGTCACGCGTTTCCCATCGATCGCGCTGAGCAGCAACGGAAGGAAGAGTCAGTCCTACACAAGCAACGGCGTCATGATTCCAGCGGAGGATCGCCCTTCGTCGCTGTTCGCGAACCTGTTCCTGGAAGGAACGCCTCACGAGATCGGTCGCACGCGCAGACGTCTTGCGGATGGTCGCAGCATCCTTGACAGCGTGGCCGAGCAGACTCGCTCGCTCAATCGAATCGCGAGTTTGAAAGACCGCCGCCAATTGGATGAGTACTACGAATCCATCCGCGAGGCCGAGACGGAGCTTGTGGAGAGGCAAAGCTGGCTCGACCGCTCGAAACCAAAGATCGATGAAGAACCACCGCACGATGTCGCGGATCCTGCAGACCTCATCGGTCGAACCAAGGCCATGTTGAACCTGATTCCGCTGGTTCTACAAACGGATTCATCGCGAATCGTCACGCTCGTTATCCAGGACCATCTCGTCGTCCCCAAGATCAATGGTGTGACTGCCGAGCATCACAACCTATCCCATCACGGCCGTGATCCTGACAAAATCAAACAGCTGAAGATCATCGAGACTGCGATCCTGAGCAGCTTCGCCGAGTTCTTGACGCGGATGGCGAAGTTGTCGGAATCCGAAGGACGCTTGCTGGATAAGACCTCCGTACTCTTTGGCAGTAACCTTGGCAATGCGAACTCGCACGACCCAAGGAACCTGCCCATCTTCGTTGCCGGTGGCGGCTATGAGCATGGAAGTTATGTCGCCCATGACTCAGATAGTAATACACCATTGTGCAATTTGTTTGTCAACTTGCTGAACAATACCGGGATCGACTCAGAGCGATTCGGAACCAGCTCAGGAACACTCCAGTTTTAGATTGCGTTGGCCACACCAAGTTAGAAGCAAACACTTCGAGAGCAACAACCCAACTATGAAGACACCCCTCACCTCAATAGCGTTTTTGGTTCTGTCACTTTCGCATTCCTTCTCTTTTGGTGATTCACCGAAGGAAAACTGGCACCAGTGGCGAGGCCCCGAAGCAACGGGCGTTTCGCGAACGGCCAATCCACCGATCGAGTGGAGCGAAGACAAGAACGTCAAATGGAAGGTCGCGATCGATGGACGAGGAACGTCGACTCCGATCGTTTGGAACGACAAGGTCTTCCTGTTAACGGCAATCGACACGGGCGTGAAGGACACGTCGATTCCCGATCCTAAGGATCAACCGAAGTCCAACTTCTTCGATATCAAACGCCCAAACACGGAACATGCATTCGTCGTACTATGCCTCGATCGCGAGAGCGGCAAGGAATTGTGGCGACGAACGGCAACAAAGAAGATCCCACACGAAGGCGCCCACAACGACAACGATTTCGCCTCGGCCTCCCCGACGACCGACGGCAAGAAATTGTACTGCTGGTTCGGTTCAGCCGGTCTTTATTGCTTTGACCTCGACGGCAACAAGCTTTGGGAACGAGATCTGGGCGAAGCAAGAGTGGGTTCCAGCCTCGGCGAAGGCTGTTCCCCAGTTTTGCACGAAGGCAAACTGGTTATCGTTCGTGATCACGCAGGCCAAAGCTCCATCGAAGTGCTAGACGGTAAGACGGGAGACACCCTCTGGCAGCGCGAGCGAGATGAAGACAACGCCTGGGCAACACCGAGAGTGATCCGGCATAGCGGGAAAACGCAAGTCATCACGGCGGCCTCGGGCGCTGTCCGCAGCTATGACCTCGATTCAGGCGAGATCATCTGGCAATGCAGCGGACTGACCGGCAACGTCACTCCGTGCCCAGTCATCGATGGTGACTACGTGATTTGCATGAGCGGTTACCAGGGATACGCCGCGATGGCAATTCCCCTCACCGAAACCGGAGATATCACTGGTAGCGAAAAGATCCTCTGGAAGCGGGACCGCGGCACACCCTACATCCCATCACCGCTACTTTATGATGGCTTGCTCTTCTACAACCAATCGAATCAGTCGATCCTCACCTGTGTGGACTCTAAGACCGGCGAGACGGTTTTCGGTCCCGAGAGAATCGGCCAGGTATCCAATCTCTACGCATCGCCAGTTGGGGCATCAGGACGTGTCTACATCACTGGTCGAGACGGAACAACCTTGGTCATTCAGCGATCCAGCACCTTCAATGAAATAGCCACCAATCGTCTCGACGATCGCTTTGACGCATCCCCCGCTCTCGCCGGCAGTCAACTCTTTCTCCGAGGCGCGGAATCTCTCTACTGCATTGAAGCTGACGTGCGTCAGTGATCACTCGAATGCGAGCATCGAACGCTGAATTACTACGTTGACGAACCACTTGCACTTGGCGGCATAATTCGCACAAGCGTAAATTCTTCGCGACATAGCGTAGATTATCGGACCCTCAGGCTATCACTGATCGCTACCCTCCCCGTGCGGAACCCTCTTCGTAACAATACTCTCTTGGTCTCAAACGCCTAAGTCGTTGAAGATGCGAGACTTCGGGAGTTCGAGTCTCTTCCGGTCCCGCCTCAAAACAAAAGGGACCCGTCACGAACCGAGCAGCTTTCGGTTAACAGAAACGTCGCGCTTTGCGTTAACCCCGCTGTCATCTTTCAGGGGGTATCGAACTTTC
>JAGQPO010000680.1 GCA_020426665.1 Planctomycetales bacterium | reverse complement strand
GCCGCATCTGCGATCGCCAGGCAGCCCCCTCCGTGTGCGTTACTGCACAGTAGACTTCGGAATTTTGACAGAATCGAGCATGGCGATTGACCGGCGTTTTTTGGTACATCGCAACAAGTCATGGTGTCACACAGTCCAGATTGCGGCGAAGTTATTCAGCGTGAGGGGATGAGATGAAATTCAAACACTTCTTGATGGCATCGGCAACGGTTGTCACTCTCTCGCCATTGGCGATGTGGAGCTGGGCCGAACCTCCGGTACAGAGAATTGAACAATCCGAAGGGATGTTGATGCGATCCAAGCTGAAAAAATCGCAGAGCGTTCTGGAGGGGCTGCTCCGCAAGGACTTCAAGATGATTCAGCAGGGCGCAAAAGAAATGAAGCTGATCAGCGAGGCGGCAGAATGGCCTCGGGCGCGCGATTCGGTATACGAGCACTTCAGCACCGAATTCCGACGCCAGTGCAACGAGCTGGAGGAGCACGCCGCCGAACAGAATCACAAAGCAGCAACGTTTACGTATTTGCACATGACCAATTTGTGCATCGAATGCCACGATTATGTCCGCGATTCGTTAAGGGTCGCCGATCCGACGGGACGCAACGGGATTCAGCTAATTCCCGCAGAGTGGCCGGAAGGCAAGTGAATCTCATCTTGTCATGTCTAAAGCTTCGTTTATACCGGCAGCGTAAGACATGAAGATTCGAAGGATGAAAAAAATCATCGTAAGAATATAAGTCAAGGTGATGATCGTGGTTGCCACGCCTGCCAAAACACGCATCGCCATTTTGGCGCGTTCCTCGTAGTCATCGGCCAAATGGTCAATCGACTCGCTTTCCGTACCCGACATCTCTGCAACTTCGATCAGATGCAAAAAGGGCTCGGGAAACAAATACGTTGAACGCAATCCGCCTGCGAGCGTGTCACCTCGATCACGGACCGACGATTCAAATTGGTCGGCGCCGCTTCGGTAATAATCACTGTCTGTGCTGTTGAGGCTTAATTTGACACTACGGATCGGATCCAGGCCGGCTCCCATCGCGAGCGCCAGCGTTCGCGCGAAACGTGAAAGCGTGATGGTTTGAAGCGCGGGTCCGATCTTGGGAACTTTGTACAACAGCGGAACAAGGTTCTGTACGCCGCCCAGGTTTCTTTGGAACCCCATGTAGCAAGCCAGAATCACGGCAAGAATGCAAGCGATGTAGCCCCAAAAAATCAGGACACCTTTGCCGCCGCGCAAACCCAGCCCCAATATGTCTTGCATCGGACCGCCACCGACGGCCGTCAACACACCCATCAGATAAATAACCAGTGACACCACTCCGATCCCGATGGTCAGCATGATGACCGGATACGCGATCGACGAAACAAACTGTCTGCGGATTGCAACCTGGTGTTCGTAGTGTTCCGCCAACGTCAAAAACGTTCGTTCGAGTGTTCCGGACTCCTCGCCGACGTGGACCAACGAAATCAGCAAACTGGGGAAAAACGATGAGCTCCGTTTCATCGACTCGCTGATCTGGAAGCCCGCCTTGACGTTTTCCGTCACATCGCTGATTGCGTCACGTTGCCGAGTCGTTCCGAACTTGGACTCAGTATCCAACAGACGCACGACATCGACGCCGGCGCGAAGACCGATTCCCATTCTGCGGCAAAATGCACCTGCCGCAGAAAGACTCATGCGTTGAAAAAACATTCAGACCGGGCTCAGCAAGACAGGAGGAGTAGCGAAGTGGATGGTCTCCATTCCGGTGACGTCTTTCCATTGTAGACTGCCACGCTCCGCCGGGCTGCCGGTGGGGACGAGTGCTTCGGTTCCATTGGATTTGACGGTCGCGGAACCCAAATTCTCAGTTGGAACGAAGCGTTAGGCGGCGAGTTTCCCGCTTTCTCGCTGGCTCTTTTGGTTGCAGTAGGACGCGATAATGTCGTCCAGCTGATTGAGTTGCTCGGCTGTGCTGGCGGTCAGATCGAGAAACAAGATTTTTTTCTCACCGATCTGGCACCAGCCTGGCGTTTGGTCGTCGAAAACGACTTTTCGGACGTCAAACCCCATTTCCTTTGCCGTTCCGATGGCTTGCGCAAGCCTCTGGGCGACGTTTTGAAAGTGGGGCAGGGAATCGCGACTCGACTCTTGGGGGGTAGTTGGCATCTCAATCTCCGGAAACTATTCCGATTGTGCGGGCTGGCACCAGCAATGGCAAGCTTTGCATCCGGTCCGGTTAAGGGTGTAGCAGAGACCGCAGCGTGGACGATAGGTCAAAGGATCTCCGATGCACTCGTCAGCCAGCCCGAAGCGGGAAACATGAACGCACCCAACGCAATGTCAACGCCGCCAGCGACGGTAAACCCTTCGATCAACGGAACTTCTGAGTCGTCAGGGGCGACCCCGGCTGCATCGCCTCTAACCGAGCAGGAACAATACATTCAGCAGCTCAAATCGCAACTTCGCCAGTCTCAATCCATGGCGGCGCTGGGTGAATTAACCAGTACGGCGACCCATGAATTCAACAACGTGTTGATGACCATCATCAACTACGCGCGGCTGGGTATACGCAATCGTGATGATGCGTCACGTGACAAGGCGCTCGGCAAGATCCTTGAAGCGTCAGAACGGGCCGCCAAAATCACGGGCACAATTCTTGCCCAGGCCAGGAACCGCAGCGAGTCGTTTGAACCCACCGATCTGACATCATTGATTCAAGATACTTTGGTCCTGTTGGAACGTGAGCTGAACAAGTATCGCGTTGCGGTCACCACAGAATTCGAGCCGGGAATCGCAAAAGCGATGGTCAGCGGCAACCAAATACAACGGGTTCTACTGAACCTGTTGATCAACGCCCGACAAGCGATCGGCGAAAGTGGCAATCTGGTCATCCGACTGGTCAGCGGTGATGATCCCCAATACA
This sequence comes from Planctomycetales bacterium, assembly GCA_020426665.1. GTDB lineage: Bacteria > Planctomycetota > Planctomycetia > Pirellulales > Pirellulaceae > Stieleria. Next base: position 329 of record JAGQPO010000680.1, on the reverse strand, counting down.
TCGAGTTGGTGGTGCGAGACAGTGGTTCGGGAATCCCTCCGGAAACACTGCCTCACATCTTCGATCCGTTTTTTTCGACGAAGTCGGGGCCGGACGAATCGGGCAAGGGCGGCACCGGATTGGGGCTGGCCGCTTGTAAAGAAATCATTGACGCCCACCGCGGCAAGATTCGCGTGGAGAGTTCTGTGGGAGTGGGCACCGCGTTCACCATCCGATTGCCCCGCGCCTAGTGCTTCGACTCGGAGTTAGTCTTAGCGGTGATCGCGACAGTACAACGGACTTCCAGTCCGTTGAAATCGACCTCTATCGACAGACTGGAAGTCCGTCGT
>JAGQPO010000679.1 GCA_020426665.1 Planctomycetales bacterium | reverse complement strand
GCTGACGCGTTCGGGTTGTGATAGGGCAATTGCTTCACGCAATAGCGCAAGTTCAGAAGAGAATCTCGGGGGCCTGGGGGCCGACACCATGCTGAGGGTGTGGACGACCGTTGGCCGAATCAGTCCGATCAGTCGCGAGCAAGATTCGTCGATACCAATGCCAGAAGTGAAAGTGAAGCGCTACGCTGGATGGTTCCCATAGCCTGGACACCAGCGACGACTGCTGTGCATCTGATTTATAATGCGTTCCCCTAATAAGCCCTGCCCCGATTGAAGAGATACTCTGTACCATGCTAACGAGATGCTTCACGCGTTTTTTGGTCGTCACCTTGATGCCGGCCGCCGCTTGTTTCTTTTTTGTTCCGCAGCTTGAAGCCCAAGAGAAGCGGATCGAACAATCGAAACCTGCGGAGATACCTGACGGCGCAACTCGGGAACCGATGCTTGGGAATGACGGATCGACTGTCTATCGAGACGGGAATACGCTTTGGATTGACCTTGACCAGGATTCAATCCAGGCCGGGCGAGCTACGATCCCCCGACTTTGCGCGCCAATTCGATCACTGCGATGGCATGGCGAATCCGACACAGAGCTAAAGTTTGTCCCTGAAATCGATCACTGGGTTTTCTCGTGGAAACAATCGCCTAAGGCGAGTCGTTTAATCGAGGTTGTGTTCGATGGCGATCCGGTTTTGCCTGAACACTGCCCCTCGGCGAGTCCCGCAGGTGACGGATCGGTGATGATGTTCGCCCACCAAGCGAGTACGTTCGGCGAAAAGCTACGCTTTGAACCGCAATGGTACAAGAACACTGTTGGTTACTGGACCGTTGCGACGGACTACGCCACCTGGGAATTGACCATCGATACTCCTGGCGCGTACTCCGTCGCTGTGTTGCAAGGCTGCGGTGAAGGCCAGGGTGGCAGCGACGCGGTCATGACACTTACGCAAGGCGATACGAAAGCGGCGGAGCTGGTGTTTCAAATCAACGAAACAGGGCACTTTCAAAACTTTCGCTGGAATGATTTGGGAAACATCGTGATTGAGAACGTGGGCAAATATACGCTTCGTGTCGGTGCCAAACGCATCGCCAAAGGTGCACTTGGCGATATCCGTATGATCCACCTGGTCAAGCAGGCTGATCGACCGAAAGGCTAGAACTGGGCGGATCAGGCTTGGCTTGGCAATACCCAGTCCGTTCTCGGGAAATGACAGGTGTAACCTCCGGGGTTCCGCAGCAAATAATCTTGGTGTTCGGGTTCGGCCTCCCAAAAATCACTTTCCGGTTCGACCTCCGTGACAACCTTGCCAGGCCACAATCCGGACGCGTTGACATCATCGATGGTTTCCACTGCAACGCGTTTTTGTTCGTCGCTGGTGTAGTAGATGGCCGATCGATACGACGTACCTCGGTCGTTGCCTTGGCGATTGACCGTCGTGGGGTCATGAATTTGGAAAAAGAACTCCAACATCTTTCGAAAAGACGTGATGGCCGGATCGTAAACGACTTCGATCGCTTCGGCATGGGTGCCGTGATTACGGTAGGTTGCGTTGGGCACGTCGCCTCCGGTGTAACCCACGCGAGTAGAAACGACTCCGGGAAGTTTTCGAAACAAATCCTCCATGCCCCAAAAGCATCCGCCCGCCAAGATGGCTCGCTCAGTCATTGTATTGGCTTCCGTGTTTGATGTTTGTCTTGTCTGTCGATACGACGCCTCGGGATTATACGCACCTGTCGATTCCCGAGGGGTTTTCCCTCAAGTGGTTTTCGACGTCAGTCATGTGCTTGCATGTCCGCAATACCATCACGACCGGTGTGCCTGGGTGATCGAAAACCGTCACTTCTTGTAATCGCAAATTCGCCGGCGGCAATCGGGCAACGTTTCATTTGAGAAAAACCTACTCAAAGAGACTCGCCCAGACAACTGAGTTCGTCCCCGACGGGCTCCGTCTCCGCATTTCAACTTTATGCGTCTGCCATGTCGATTGCCGAATCAACCGATGCCCTTCAATTCCAAGCCGCCTCCGACGTGGGGCCGTCACCGCACGGAGTGAGTCTGTTTGATCGAGACGGATACTTGCTGTTGGGTAATCAGCGTTTTATGGAACTGTACGGGCTGAACGCCCAGAATGTTCCGCCGGGAACGCACTGCCGCGAATTGCTGGGCGAAATCGCTCGGGAGGACGTCCGCGACTTGTTTGGCAACGCTCTGGCAAGCAAACCCGGCTTATCCACGACGCAGCAATACTGGCAGGCGGATGATGGGCGTTTTGTCGCGATCACATGCGAAACGCTGCCGGGAGGCGGTTGTGCGATCCTTCACGAGGTCGTGTATCGGCACGGTGTGGTTGACGCAGTGGCCGAAACGAAAAAGCGTGATGCGCTAACTGATTTACTTGACCGCAGAGCATTTGAGTCGGAACTGGAATCGCGTTTGGTCAACCTTTGCGATCTTGGCGAGATGGCGATGCTGTCGATCGGCCTTGATCACTTCAAACCGGTCAACGATACACTCGGTCATAAGATTGGTGATCAAGTGCTGCGGGAAGTAGCCAAGCGATTACGTCAGATCGCCAAGCCAAATGATTTGCTTGGACGACTGGGCGGTGACGAGTTTGCAATCTTGCAAACCGGAGGTCAGCAACCCGAAGATGCGAGCCGCATGGCCAGTCAACTGAACAAGTCCTTAAGCGACCCTATCGTCGTGGACGGCCATACGGTCAATCTTGGCGCCAGCATTGGAATCGCGTTGT
>JAGQPO010000678.1 GCA_020426665.1 Planctomycetales bacterium | reverse complement strand
GATACTTTGTTGGGATGTCGAGGGCGTCGAACCGCCACGAGGTTGGCTTTGGGAACGCGTCGAACGTCAACGTAGTGGCTGCGAAAGATTTCGAAACCGAGGCTCGTCAACTTCGTGGCGCAAAACTCGTTGATTTCCACATTGCTGGTGGAGCTGACCGATGGAAACGAGATCAACTCTTTCAGCAACTCGGTCGCCGAATGCAAACTGCCCTGTGGAGGCGGGACTTCGTCGCGGCGTGGAGTTTCGGTGGGGGAGTGCATCTATTCGGAAAAGATTTCTTTGGCGACCTTTTGGATCATCGCCGAGTCTACTTTTTCAAGTTCACCATCGACCGACGCAAGTATCTTGAAAGTGTCGTCGCGATACTCATCGCGTGTCTTGGGGTGAATCAATCGGTACAATGCTTGACCGGCAACCGCATCGGGTTGTTCGGGGGATATCGCAAAGGATGCAATTTTTTCTGCCAGGCGGGGCGGCAGTTCGTCGATCGTGAACGTCTTGCTCCGACGGTTGTATTGAATCGTCAGTGATTCAGCGGAGGCTTCGACGACGATCACGGGCAAGTCATCGACGATCTCGAACGTGTTGCCTGTCTTCAGTGACGCCAGTCCACGCAGAATCGCGCCTCGATAGAACGTCGCCAGATCAGCGATGTCAAACAATGCGCCGGCTCGCTCGGTTTGTGGCTGATTCAATTCCAGTTTTAACAAGCCATCAGCAGCGGACTTCATTTCCGACCAATTCGCCGATCGAATCAGTTGTTCGACGGCCTCGATTTTTGCCTGGTTCGCCTGAACCATCGCTGCAGACGGCTCGGGATTCGGCGCCGGTTCGGGTTTTGGATTCGGCGTCGGTTCGGGGGCTGCCATCGGTTCGGGATCCGGAGTCGGTTCGGGATCCGGAGTCGTCGTCGACATTGATGTTTCAGGCGTCTGCATTGCGACTTCCGCAGAGCCCATGGAGGAATCGTCGGTTGGTCTGGCGTCCGTGCCGGGTGGGCGCAAGTTTTCGGCAATTCCACTGGCCGGGACTCCGCCAAGAATCCCGTCGCTCTTTCCGGCAGGGGTTCTCGGATTGGTTTGTGCAGGCATCGGGTCGGCAACAACGACCCCGTCTTGTGCCGATGTGCCGGCAGGTTGAACAGCGATTCGGCCACCATCGGAAAGGAACTTGAGCAGCCCGATGATCACACCGATCATGACCAGAATAAAAAAGCCGAACAGATAAACTCCGGTGTTTTTCTGGCGTCGTTTCTTTTTCGGTTTCGGCGGTTCCCAGCCGATGGCCGGCGCACCGGTCGATGTCTCCGCCGTGTTGACCTGTGGAACCGTCGGTACGGCCGGCGACGGAGGTGTTCCCAACGGCGGCGTTCCCAAAACGGATGCGGCGGTCTGAGTTGGCGTCACACCCAGCACCGCTGATGCGCTGTTGGGCTTTGCATCGTTTGATTCTTTTGACAGGGGAGTCGTTGACGAAAGTGGCTTGGCCAGTGGCGCGGCGGCCGGTAACAATCCGGCCAGCGGGTCATTGACGTCTTGTCCGCTGGCGGTTTCCCGATCGCCGCCGGCGTTTGATGCCGCGGGTTTGGACTGCGTGACCCCTAAGCTTTCATCAAGCGAGCGACGTCGCTGGGGGTCTTCCAACAACTTTCTCGCCGCCTCGGCTAGCTTGGCTGCTTGATTCCAAACATTCGGGTCGGCGGTGGGTTTGGTCTCTTTCAGCCGATCGTAAATCCGCTGCATTGCCGCGGTGACTTCTTCATCATTCTGCTCGCCACTGCGAAGCCCAAACACCTGATAGGCATTCGGTTTGGCGACGGAGGCGTGTATCGGCAACAAATCGGACAGGCTTGATGCGGGCGATTCGTCGATGGGGCGCGGGCGATGAGGCATTTTTCAGCTTACAGATTCCGATCATCTAAAACAAATTGTCCGAGCCCATTCGCCGAAAACCGGTCCTTGGGTGCTTCACACATTAGGGTTCGGGTACTTTCCTCCCAATCGATCCCCCAAAGTATTAACGCTTACATTGTCCGATCAGGCCCTTCATTTTAGCCCGCCCGGCGCAATCCGGCATTGCCGACCGGCAAGATCCATCAATCCGAGGCAGACCAGATTTGGGACCAAGTCGTGTTTCGCCCGTAGATACGCGGAAATTGTCGGCCCATCGCCACCTGTCAAGACGAGCCGAGGAGTGTTGTGGATGTCTCCATTTTTTTGACTTGCCGCCGAAAAGTTGGCCGATTGATATTCCTGGACCAAGCGATCGACGCCTCCCGCGATCGCCGCCAGCACACCCACACGGATTGCCGTTTCTGTATTGCGGGCGGGAACCAAGGGTTGAAAGTTTGCACCGGAATGTTCCGCTGCGGTCTGTAATCGCAGTCCTTCGGTTCCGGTGGCCAGTGCCGCGTGTTGCAAATGAAGTCCCGGAAAAATCGCTCCGCCCGCAAAAGTGCAACGTTCCGAGACGCCGGGTCTGACGAAATCGATTGTCACCGCGGAACCCGCATCGACCACGATCAACGGGGTCGAAAAACGCATCGACGCTGCGTACGCACTTACCAGCCGATCGATTCCCACACGATCTGGGAAATCAACGTCGACCTCCATCGGAACATCCTTGCGACAGATGACGCGCCAGTGGTCGGATTCCGCGGAATGATAGAATCGTTGCGAAACGAATTGCCGCAACGGTCTGCTGGCGGATTGATTGACCGATGACACCAGCCATCCAGCCGGCGCCTGGTCACCGGTTTGCTGCTGTACCCAATCGCAAATCCGTTGCTCACAAGTCGAGCTGTCCAGCGCAACGGAATGGAATCGCACTGCATCGGCGTGGTCCATGGGCGATGAACGCGACAGCACATCGGCGGATCGTGCGATCGCAATCTTGATCGCTGTATTCCCGACGTCGACGGCAACGGTCATTGGTCCTGCCGTCACGGTTTATCCTTCGCCCGGACGGTAGCGTCGTCTTCGTCGGTCTCAAAGTCCTTGGGCTGGTTTTCGTTGGACAACTGGGCGGTCGGACCGGCCAAGTGGGGAGGGACCTTGCGTTTCCGACTCACCTGGTGTGTCTCGCGCAGCACCGGGATCTCTTCACCGGATTCCATCAACAACTCGCGTCTCTGTTGGACTCGCGCCATGATCTCTTCGGTCAATTGTTCCAGTCCGTCCCCGGTCACGGCGCTGATGACGAAAACCGGTCGCCCGGTTTCTTCACGCAACCGCTGGGCGACTTCGGCCGAGGATGGCATTTCGGATTTGGTGACCGCCAGAATCTCGTCGCGGGCCGCAAGCTCTTTGTCGTAATGACCGAGTTCGGCGCGGATCGCCCGGTAATTCTCCAGCGGATCGGTTTCGTCGGCTGGTTCTGGTTCGACCAGATGAACTAACAAGCCGGCGCGTTCGACATGTCGCAGGAATTCGTGTCCCAGTCCCACGCCATCACTAGCGCCCTCGATCAATCCGGGAATGTCGGCAAGCACAAAGGATCGTGCCGCATCGAATTCCACGATCCCCAAATTCGGGTGCTTGGTCGTGAACGGGTAATCGGCGATTTCGGGTCGTGCACTGGTGATCCGGCTCAGCAAGGTGCTTTTTCCAGCGTTCGGTTTTCCGACCAGTCCGACGTCGGCAATCGATTTCAATTCCAGGATGACCGACCTGAATTCGCCCTCTTCGCCGCGGGTGAATTCACGGGGGGCCTGGTTGGTACTGCTTTTGAAGTGGGCGTTACCTTTGCCTCCCTTGCCGCCGCGGGCAACGACAAACGATTCGCCGTGTTTTTTCAGGTCTTTGATGACAAATCCATGCTCGGCATCGATCACCGTGGTGCCCGGAGGAACGTACAGGACTTGATCGTTTCCTTTTCGGCCGTGCCGCATCGAACCTTGGCCCGGTTGGCCCTTGGGTGCCCGGTAAAACTTTCGGTTGGCGTACGCAGCCAGCGAATTGACGCCCAATCTGGCTTCCAGGATCAAACTGGCACCGTGTCCGCCGTCGCCACCATCGGGGCCTCCGCGGGGGATGTACTTTTCCCGGCGCATACTGGAACACCCATCGCCTCCTTTTCCGGCGTGAAGCTCAATTTGGACGCGATCGACAAACATCGTTGTTGCAGGCGAGAGTGTGAAGTGTAATTCATCACTCTAACATGGCCGGCCC
>JAGQPO010000677.1 GCA_020426665.1 Planctomycetales bacterium | reverse complement strand
GCGATCACCACCAACAGCTCGACCAGCGTGAACGCATCGCGTCTCTGGCCAGATCCAATTTTTTGCATGTTTGTTTTCCAAAAATGCGAGCAAGAACGAGCCTTCAGAGAAGGCGACAAGAGTTCGCATTAAACCGTTTCTTCTCCATACCAGGCTGGTGAATCTGAGAAAATTGCCAAAAAAATTTCGGCTTCCGATTCGGCTTGAACCCGCAGGCCCAGGAAGTCATTTTTTTCGAATAACTTTCCGGATTGTGCGGCTCGTTTTCGGCGGACCAGGGCTACGGCACATCCGTAAATGAAACGCCGCGATGCTACAAAATGGAGGGTCGCGGGACATGATCAAACCGCTGCTAAGCATCCAATTCCAACCGATAATTCAGACGCTTCGGGTGAGCGGCAATTCCGAACAGGACGTTCCGGGCTAGCTCGTCGAAGTCACTCAGTCCATTACACCGAACAGCCTCCCCGAACACACTGCAACGCGATTTGCTTAGACGAGAGTCCGAGCTGTTCGCCTACTTGTAACCGAATGCCTGTTTTGCAGAATGGTTTCGAAAGGCATCATCCAGAATCTCGAAGTGATCGAGCGATACTTCCGACGGATGGTCCACACCGCATGCTCGACTGAGCTGCAATAACTCCTTGCGAAGGGTGATGATATAGTTTGCGCAGCGATGTGATTTGTGGGTCGGATCTAGCCCCCGCATCAGCCAAGCATTTTGCGTAGCAACTCCTGCGGGACAGTGGCCGGTGTGACATCGTTGCGCCTGAATGCATCCGATCGCCATCATCGCTTCGCGTCCGACATTGATCATGTCACAACCCAACCCAAAGGCGAGCAACGCGCGATGCGGAAACCCAAGCTTGCCGGCGCCGATGAATACAACCTTTTCGTGCAAGCCGGCATCGGCAAAGATGTGATGCACCGAACTGAACCCAAGATTGAACGGCATTGCGACGTGATCGGTAAACACCAGCGGAGCCGCACCAGTGCCGCCCTCTCCTCCGTCGATCGTTATAAAGTCGACCGCTCGTCCCGATCCATTCATCTGCTCGGCCAACTCGTGCCAAAACCCCATTTGGCCGACTGCCGATTTGATCCCCACGGGCAACCCACTTTCATCGGCAATTCGTTCGACGAAATCGAGCATCGAATCGACATCGCTGAACTCACTGTGAGACGCGGGACTGACGCAGTCCTTGCCCATCGGAATTCCTCGAATCGCGGCGATCTGGGGCGTGATCTTGGCCGCCGGCAATAATCCGCCGCGACCCGGTTTGGCACCCTGACTTAATTTAACTTCGATCGCCCGAATAGGGTTGGCTTGGACGACATCCAAAAGCCGCTTGATGTCGAAACTTCCATCGCCGTTTCGGCAACCGTAATACCCTGTGCCGATCTGCCAAATCAGATCACCACCTTTTTGATGGTAGGGCGATACACCACCTTCACCTGTGTTGTGAAGACAGCCAGCCAATTTTGCGCCGCCATTGAGTGCCTCGATTGCCGCGGCACTCAACGATCCAAAACTCATCGCAGAAAGATTGATCACAGAAGTCGGCCGAAAACGCTTGGCGCGCTGCCGATGCGCCCCCAACTCTTTGATGCACGGCGCCGAGTACTCAGGATCGTAATCATCGTCGTCTGAATTTGGATCGTTTTTTGGAAATGCGGAATGCCGGATGATCAAATAGTTGGGCGATGATTCCAGATCGTTGTCCGTTCCGAATCCGAAATAGTTGTTTTCCTTTTTCGAAGACGCGTAAACCCACCGCCGCTCGTCGCGACTAAAGGGCCGCTCTTCATCGTTGTTGGTAACGATGTATTGCCGAAGCTCCGGGCCAATCGCTTCAAGCCAGTATCGGAAGTGACCGATGATCGGGAAATTGTGCAAGATCGCGTGCTTCTTTTGAAGCACGTCATAGGCAACCCATAACAGTAGTACCACGACGACGGCAATCGCCATCCAAATCCAAAACATGACAGTTCCTTGGAAGTCGGTCGGAAAACCATCGTCGTTGAACACCCTGTGATCAGTCAGTGACCATCAAGCGATGATCAACGATGATTTGAATCCTATTATCGGCAAATCGGTTTATCTCAGCGAGCGGGCTTCACTTCCTTTTCCCAGTCGCCCACCAATTTTCGTAACCGACCGGCTTCCCCAGGCCGGGATGCTGACAAATCATTCGCTTCGCCGACATCGCCGGCCAAATCGTACAGCCATTCTTCGGTATCGCCGGATTCACGCTTTTGAACCCATTTCAGATCACCGTCACGGACCGATGTCCAAGTCTTTTCCCCTCGTCGTCCCCGCCAAAACAATGTCCGTGGAATGTCATCCCGCCGCTGGGCAACGTGCGAGATGATGTCCATCCCGTCCAATCGCAGATCGGCGACCTTGGCCCCAGAAACCGCCAGGATCGACGTCGTCAAGTCAAATGTCGTGCAAACCTGGTCACTGATCGTATGGGGCGCGATTCGGTCTGGCCAACGAATGATCAACGGCACGCGGATCCCGCCTTCCAGCGTCGTCCCTTTACTGCCTCGCAAACGCCCCATGTTCCCTGCACCTGCAAATCCTCCGTTGTCTGATTCGAAGATCACGATTGTGTTTTTAGCGACGCCTGCTTCCTCAAGCGTTTCGAGAATTCGACCTACTTCCCGATCAAGGTCTTCCAACATCGCGACGTAGGCGTCCGGATCGAGCTGCATCCAATTTTCGTCGGTGACGATTTTGTCTTCGTCCTCGGGGCCCTGGTAAGGGAAGTGCGGGCACTCATGTGAGACATAAACAAAGAACGGATCGGACCGACTTGTTTTAATGAAATCGATCGTCGCGTCGGTAATCAAATGCGTCATGTACCCGGCCCGATCAACCGGCTCTTGTCCTTGAAACAGAACATGCAGGTCGCTCGTTTCACGGTGATTGAAATAATGAACGTTGCCACCTAAGTAACCAAAGAATTCGTCCCATCCGTACCGCATCGGGTTGAACTTTGGCTCGTAACCCAAGTGCCATTTGCCAAACAATCCGCATCGATACGCCGACTTTTTCAACTCACCGGGCAGCACCGCCTCTTCGACGGGCAAACCCAAGTCGTGTTGTTCGGCCAACCGAATGGCGTCGTCATACCGGCCCACGTTTCCCGTCCCGATCGCACATTCAAGCCCGCCGACACGTTGCTGGTACCGCCCCGTCAGTAGCGCGGTGCGAGTCGGGCTGCATTCTTGACCGTTGGAATAGTGTTGCGTGAAACGAACACCCTGGTCCGCAAGGCTGTCCAAAACCGGCGTATTCGCAACCGGGTGCCCGTAACATCCAAGGTCACCGTACCCAAGGTCGTCGGCAAGAATAAAAACAATGTTTGGCCGCATGGCCTGTTCCGCACTTGCGCTGTGGCAATGCAACGTCGGCGTCGACAGGCCGAAAGCAGCCATGCAAAAGAACACAACGATTGCGCGCAGCAAGCAGTGTGGCGATACACGATGGAAATCGGCACGTGCCCAGAGAAGTATTTGAATCATGTTGAATCTCGATTGTTTGCCTCATCCGCGGAGTCTGTGTGTAAACCGCAATTCTCGACCGCCTTGAAACTGAACATTCACGGATCTTGCGATGAAGACCACAATTCTGGAAATTGTGATTACTTTGGAAATGGATTCTATCAAGGCATGAACCTCTGCGTCCGTCCAGAGTTTGAATCCGTTCTACCCGGCAAAAACAATGTAGCGATTGGCAGTGCCCAAAGCAAAGCAACCGCATGCCAGAACATTTGTAGGCGCGGGTTTAGGGCGATGGGAATTGTTTCGTTTCAGGAAAAGGTGAAAACTCATGCCCAGATCCGCGACAGCTACCCGTTGCTCAATAGAGATCGAATCTGACGTTTTTGCGATGGGTGAAAGAACAGTTCGATGCAAACCAGATTATCATGACGGCATGAGCGGTAACTCTGGTCGGTGACAATGCGTGCCTGCCTTTGATACGATCTCTGGCAGAATCCAAGTCGGCGAATGTGCGGTACACTGTGGAAATTTGCCGAGCCACGACCATTGGCGAACAACAATCGTTTGCTATAGATTCGGGAGTGTAAGCCGTGATTGTTGCAACCGCTGATGATGCCGCGGCACGCCGGGGACGGATGCCAAAGGCGAATGACAACCCGCAGAGCATGATTGCAATGACTGAGATGCAACACAACCCGTATCAACCGCCGACCAGTCCGCCTGAATTGTCGGTTGCGAAATATCCGCGTCGGAAAAGTCTTTCGTTGCGTTCGCTGCTGGCGCTGCAAGCGTTGGTGATTGTCGTATCGTTGGCCTTGGAGGCATACCAACACGAAACGATCGTCGGCACCGGTGCCTTTTTCACGCTCGTTGGCATTGCGATTTCCTTGGTTGCCTGGCGCAGCGGTGACAGTTTTGCGTTCGCGTACGGTCTTTCTGCGGTTGCCTTTTCGACGCTGATCGTGTTTTTGATTAATTACAACCAGTGGGGTCCGCCTCAAGGAAATCGCCCGATAACAATCCTGGCGTTCATCTACGCAGCAATAGCCCTGCCGGCCACCGCGTGGCTTTACAACCGACGTCTGGAAGATTACGGATGATTCCGCTCGGTTGCGTACAGCTCGGTTGCGTATAATCGTCGCAATTGACGATCGTCGTTCGCTCGCGCCAAATCCAATACCGATTCGATCCACATTGCATCATCTGATCTGACTCCGTGAAAGCATACCCATACAGTTTTTCGTCGATCTTTTGTGTCTTGTCGTTGGTTGCTGCATCATCGCACAGTGTTGCGGCAGACCCGTTCGTTGCTGGCGATGAAAACGGGAGTGCCGTGTTCGATTTTACCGAGTCGCATTGCTTGGGCTGCCACAGCGGTGACGCTCCGGCCGGTGGATTTGGGTTTGATGCGTTGAATCTGGATCTTTCTGATTTAGAGACCGCGCGACGCTGGGTCTCGGTCCATGACCGTGTGGTTTCCGGAGAGATGCCGCCGGCGGGTGAAACGCAACCGGATTCAAAGCAATCAGACGAGTTTGTCAAGCTGCTAGCCGATCGCATCAAAACCGC
>JAGQPO010000676.1 GCA_020426665.1 Planctomycetales bacterium | reverse complement strand
GTATCGGGGCGGCGAGCGGAAGTTTCTTGGTTTTCGTGCCAAGATCGGCTACAGCATCCTGACGCGTGACCTGGAACGTATCGACGAGTTACTGATCGGTGTGATCGAAGCCGGTGCGGATGAACTCGGCGGTGTGTCCTTTCAAACGTCTCGTCTGAAATCCATTCGCGAAAACGTTCGCAAAGAAGCCCTGCTTGCCGCTCGTCGCAAAGCCGAGATCTACGCCGAGGCGGCCGGTGTGTCCGTCGGTTCGGTCTGCGAGATCGAAGACCTGAACCCGTCGGTGGTTTCCGGGGATTCTGAGCGGGGAATGCACAGTCCTGCCACGATTCCGCTGGACGAGGATGTACCTCCGGTCAAGGCAATTGACCCCGGCGCGATCGTCGTCGGCGCTGCCGTGAACGTCAAGTTTGAAATCGTTTAAAGCGGCGTCGTTACCTCGCGTGATGTGAGGTAAAGCGATGATGCAAATTTGATCGTTCGGTGGCTCAGCGGTATGCTTAGCCGTTCAACGGATTTCCAGATGCCAGCGGCATCTCGTCTCATCAGTGTCATCAATGGAGAACATTGACATGCGTCTCGCACTTTGCATCGCCCTGGTTGTCGGACTTTCCTTCGCTTCCAGCGCCCAAGAATCGCTGCCGCGATTTGAACCGTCGACAGAGAGCGAGAAAAGTCCGACTGAAAAACGATTACTGGACAGGATCGATGCACTTGAGAGGCGACTCGCGCGGCTGGAACAATTGATCGAGCGGCAGAGACAACCTGGGGCGCCACCGGAGAGGAATTCAGACGCCTACCCTCCGGCGCCCAGTCCTTATCCGCCGCCCCATGGTGTCTACCCGCCGCCCGTGACAGGTGCACCCAATCCCTATCCGAGAAACTACGTGCCAGTACCACAGACGCCAACACCACAGACGCCAGGACAGCAGAACAGCCCGATTCCTAACGCGGTCCCACCGCAACCTTGGCGTCCACAATCGCCTCCCGCCTCGCCTGGCCCTGGCGAATCCGTCCCAAAGGGATGGCAGCGATTTGAATTCAATGGACAATCGTTTTATATCGTGCCGGTCGACAAGGTTAATCCGCCAGTAGAGTATCGCCGCTGACTCTTTCTCCGCTGGAGAGCATGACGACGTAGGTCATGCTGTGCATGACGATGGCCCCGAACCCTAACTGGGGAAACGAATTGCTCGGCTTACCGGCATCTTCTCACCAGCATCCTTGCCCGTTTGCATCGGGTCCTTCCAACAGTGGCTCGTCGGGAGCGCGAATGTCGCTGTTGGGAAGTCCGTCCGGGTAGGCTTGCTTGATATTGGCCAGTGCTGACGTCGCGACCGCAAGATGATGTTTTTTTGTTTCTTCGTAAAATGCCTTGGCTGCCGTAGGCAGCTTCGGTTGACCGTGCAACGGTTTATCGGAAACACACAACAGCGTGGCGCTGGGGATGCGGTAACGAAAGCCATTTGCCGCCACCGTCGCGGATTCCATGTCCACTGCGATACTGCGGCTGACACGCAGCGACTCTGCGGCCTTGCGTAACGAAAACTCCCAATTGCGGTCGGCGGTGGTGAACACCGCACCAATTCGATACGGCAGTTTCGCCTCGTCAAGCACCTTTGCCAGCGCTCGATTGAGCAAAAAACTTGGTGAAATCGGTACCGACGGCGGTAGAGCTTCGTCCAACAGATGGTCGCCACGCATGTAGCCCGATGCCAGAACAAAGTCTCCAATCTCTTGGTGATTGCGGACGCCGGCGCAATGTCCGACCATCAACATCGCGTCCGGTCGAAGCACCGCCAAATGGTCCGTCAGGTTCTTGGCATTGGACGGGCCAACACCAATGTTGACGATACTGATGCCACGGTTTTCCGATTCCTTGTGATGCAGTGCGGGCATCTGGACGTTGGCTGACCGCGGCTGTGTACAGTCAGGAAACTGGCGAACGAAGGCTTCGATGTGCATGTTGTAGTTCGTCAACAAGACATATCGCTGGAAATCTTCTGCATTGGTTCCCGTGTAGTGCTCCAATCTCTTGATGGACAATTCACTGCGTTCCGGTCCAAACAAGAAAACCTTTTTCTTCGTCAAATCAAAATCGGTTTCGTCGATCAACTCCAGCAGCCGAGGAGAATTAAGATCGACGCGAGGGCGCGAACGTGTGATCGTGATCTCGGCGCCTCTCCGTGCCAGTTTCAACAATTCACGACGCAAGTACCAACGGTACGCGCGCGGCCTGGCAATCTTGCCGGAGATCTCGGGGTTATGCTTTGACCAATGCCGGAAGACGGTCAGTTTTGAATAAAACCCTTCTTCATAGGTTTGCTCCATCCGCTCGCATGCCGCGGTAATCTGGTCACAAAGTCCATCTTCGGAAGCGATGGATTTGATTATAAAGTTGTCATCCATGAAACAATTGTGATCCAATCGCGGTCCCGCGACTAGTGCTATGCCACATCTTAACTTTAGGATTAGTCGTTGATTGCTCCGCAATCAATGCGTCAGATCGCGGAGCGATCAGCGACTATGTTTCACAACAGTATCGAATGCTAATTTGATGCCATGATGATCAACAGATCTAATTCTTTTAGATGAATGATCTGCACCGGACGATCGGGCAAGGGCAACGAACGGATGGACGTCTGGTGTTCTGACGCCCGATCGGCATTCCGTGGGTCAAGCGTCAATGCCCGATCTTTGTCCTCGATCTTCATCCGGCCGGTGATTTCAGACGGTCGGTCCGCCGCGACGCGAACAACGGGATCCAATCGGATGCGATCCGCGATTGCACGTTGCAGTTCGGGTTCCGCATAGACCAATAATTGACCGGTGCGGGCCAAGTACATCATCCGCTGTTGCGGTACGATCGACGAAAACCGCTGGACGACGGTCGCCGACAGACCGCTCGCCATTATGTGCGACTGCAACGTTTTGCCGGGATGCGGACGTTCGGCGTAGTCTTGTGCCCGTCCCTGGATCGGAATCGCAATGCCATAGATCAACATCGACAAAGCAATGATTCGATGGGCCAGTCTTCGTTGATTCATGTTGTGCTCTGGGGTGGTGATTGGATCGCTACCATTTAACACCGCCGATCAGAACTGGTTTCGCTTTTGATTCGCTCCGCCCTTGCAATTGCATTTTTGAAGCTGCGCT
>JAGQPO010000675.1 GCA_020426665.1 Planctomycetales bacterium | reverse complement strand
GAAGTGAATGTGACTCTGCCCGGCCCAAACTGGATCGATCGAGCTGGCAAACCGGTTCCCGACAGTGATCCGCCAGCCGGGTTTGATTTTGATCGCTGGCTTGGCCCGGCACCGCTGCGTCCCTACAACAAGAACCGTGTCCATTACCTGTTCCGATTCTTTTGGGACTATAGCGGCGGACAACAGACCAATTTTGGCGCCCACCATTTGGATATCGCGCAGTGGGGATTGGGAATGGACGACAGCGGGCCGGTAAAGGTAAAAGGCTCCGCCGTGTACAATCCCGATGGATGGTATGAGACGCCTGACTCGACGGAGATCCAGTACACATATGCCAACGGCGTCGTGCTGAATTGTCGTCAGACTCCGGGCAAACCCAGCAAGGAGCAAGGCACCGAGTTTGTTGGAACGCGGGGAAGTTTGTTTGTGTATCGCGGCGGGATCGTTGCCAATCCACCGGAGCTACTGAATGGCATCGAGATTCCGCCGAATGTAAAATCGGAAGCCAACATCGCACACGTCAATGATTTTCTTGAGTGCGTGAAATCTCGCGCGACGCCGGTTGCCGACATCAACATCGGACATCGATCGGCAACGGTCTGTCATCTAGGCAACATCGCCGTTCGCACCGGCAAAGAATTGCATTGGGACCCCAAAGCCGAAACCATCGTTGGCGACTCCGAAGCCGCCGGTTGGTTGACCAAGGAATACCGAAAACCGTATCAACTGACGTAGCACTCCGTCCAGATGATATTTTCGGTGCGGGCGAGACTTGTGCAAGGGAATTCCAATCCGTTGAAACCAACGTTTGTCGACGGGCAGGAAGTCTGTCGTACGTACCCACAAATCAAGAAATGTCGCCGCACCACGACGATTTTTGTGTATTTGATCAGAACGTCGCAGCGACGCCCGCACTTGTGATCCGGATGCTGTCGCCCAGGTATTCGACAAAACATAGATTGTCTGTCCTTTGGTTGTCGACAACGGCACCGGCAACCATCCAGTCAAGCAGCGAATCACAGATGCGGTCAGCCCCAAACTCCGGCGCATCTGACTCCGGCGCATCTGAATCCGGCGTATCTGACTCCGGCGTATCTGACTCCGGCGTATCTGACTCCAGTGTCTCTGATGTCAAAGCCGCAGATGCCAGTCCCTCTGATGCCAGTGCAGCGGGAACCATCGCTCCGGTGTAAATGGATTCGCCGATGATACGAATACCGCGTGGGATATGCAGATTAAAGTACGGTGAATAGCCTGCTTCCCAGAGCATGCACGAACTGTTTTCGAACGCAACCGACGATTCAATGGCATCTCTGATTGCGCGGTCATTCAATCGATTGATCATCACGTCGTGCGTTGGTGTCGGCGGGACGAGTGCGTTGGTTGCCGACACGATGACACCTATCGGTCCGATCTGATGCCGTTCGCGTTTGACCACCAGTTCCCATTCGTCGGCGTTGCCATTCTTTTCAATCAAATCATCCCATGCGGTCACTTCGGCACCGGTCAAACGTGCCAGTGCGTCAATCATCTGCTGGCCGGAGTCCGAACTGGCGAGGCGGCATCCGTAAATCAGGACGTCTCCACCCGGAGCCAGGGCGGAACCAATCCGCGCGAGTGCCGAGGCGTGATCGATCGCCAGATCCGCACGATCGACTCGGCGATTTCCCAAGTGAATGAAACCTCCTCGGCCACTTGAAATCAGGTGGATTGACGTTAGATCTGCTTGGTCCTTTAGCGAGTCTGCGATCTGCAAAATCCCATCTCGCGCGGGGTCCAGATAGATGATCTCCAGCGGATCGCCTGCACTTTCCAAGGCATCCAAAAGTGCTTCAGAATCTTTAGAAGTTACGTCAACAAACGCGAATTGCCGAGGCCTGATGCGTTGCAGATTCCTCGGGCTGCCGTTGTCTAAGCGGAACGCCGTTACGGGCAAGCCGTTTGGTGTGCTTTCGATTCGCCGTTCCGACTCAATCGCCTCCAAGATTTCGTGTGCACCGTCCATCGCGATGTAATCGGAAACATCACTGTCGATCAAGACGCGGTCGTCCAGCGTGTCGGAGTGTCTGCGGCGATGAAATTGCCCGGTACGGTTGGATGGAATCATTTTTTTCTCGGCTCCGCCGACAGCGATGCGCCCGGCATCAACGGGGTGGCGAAGACTTGAGGAGGGTAAACTGCAAGATACGTTGCGCCCGGTTCGGGCGTAACGTCCGTAAGACGTGAGTTTCGACAAGTCCATCAACGGCTGGGGCGGATCCCCCAGAAAAGTGAAAGGCTTGCATTTCACTGTGTATTGGTGAACCGCTGCCAGTCCGAGCACCGGTAGTGGTTATGCCGGTCCGTCGGCCGGGAAACGAGGTTTGTGTGCGGAAAGGGAACACGTCTCAAAAAACAAATGGTCGACCAGACTCACGGTTTTGGTGCGCGACTTGATTTGCAACCGACAAAAATGAAGTGACGCCGAACACATCAGCCTGACTTGATCAATCATCCGGGTCAGTATTGCCGAATCGTCCAGGAAAGGTCTGTCCATATTTATTGACGCATGTATTTATGCACCGGAGCTGATCTTTATGAAATCACATAGAGTGATTGGCTCGTTCGTTTGATCGGAAACGCAAAGAGCAAGCAAACCGAATAGCGGATCACGACGGTCCCCTAAGTGAGCCGCGTCGGTGTCCAGGGTTTTGAATTGTTTCAAATTTTTTTAAATGTTTGTTGCAATTATGAGAACCGCCGAACTTCATGGAGGTTGAATTGCATGGTTATGTCATTCACTTCTACCTCTATGGAATCATTTATGAAGCTACGCTCTCGGCGCCACAGCGGTTTTACGCTTGTGGAACTCTTGGTTGTCATCGCCATCATCGGAATTCTTGTAGGTTTATTGCTTCCCGCAGTCCAAGCTGCGCGTGAAGCCGCCCGCCGCATGAGTTGCAGTAACAACTTCAAACAGGTGGGCATTGCGGTACATAATTATCATGCCGCATACAAACAGCTGCCAATCCACGGTGTAGGTACCGGCAGCCCTGACGGTGGATCTGCTCCCTTCGGCGTCACCACAGTGACATCGAACTGGTGGACCAACTTCGGCGACTCAAACGCTTGGCGTCTGAGTGCTTTGGTTGGTTTGACTCCATTTATGGAACAGCAAGGGATTTGGGACGAGATCACCAGCCGCAGTCTTGTTGATGCACTCAACCCAGGCACCCCTTTGTCGGTCGCATGGCCTCCGATGGGACCGACGGTTCAGTTCCTTCAGTACCGACCATGGGTTACGGAGATCCCAATGCTTCGTTGCCCGAGCGACCCGGGCGTCGGACTACCTGCACAAGGGCGAACCAACTACGCCGCGTGTCTGGGCGATTCAATGGAATGGTCTGTACGCGGACCCAAGCAGCACCAGGCAGCCAACGGCGGCGAAGTCGTCGCGAACCAGACCTGGGCAATTCGATCGGCAGCCGCCGACCGAGGAGCGTTTGTGCCCCACAAGGATACAAAGTTCCGCGACATCATGGACGGTTTGTCCAACACCATCATCTTCGGCGAAATCCTGACGGACTTGGGTGACCGTGACACACGGGGAACCCAAAGTATCAACGGTAACCCGCCGAACGAAATTCGGTTGAATCCAAGCTATTGTTTCGACAATAACCAG
>JAGQPO010000674.1 GCA_020426665.1 Planctomycetales bacterium | reverse complement strand
CGCGTGGAGATCATGCACGATCTCCGCAAAGGATTGTTTGATGTGCTGATCGGGGTGAACCTGCTTCGCGAAGGCCTGGACCTGCCCGAGGTGTCGCTGGTAGCCATCCTGGACGCCGACAAGGAAGGTTTTTTGCGCAGCGAGACCAGTCTGATCCAGACCATCGGGCGGGCGGCTCGAAATGCAAACAGCAAAGTCATCCTGTACGCCGACAAAGTAACCGATTCGATGCGTGCGGCCATCGACGAAACCGAACGACGCCGCGCGATCCAACAAGAATACAATCTTGCCCACGGAATCACGCCTGAAACGGTCCGAAAAAAAATCAAGGCGGGCATCGAATCGGATGCAGCTAAACGCCGAAAGACAATTGCCCAGGCGAAAGAAGATTCCGAAACGACCTACATCACATTGGAGTTCATCGAAGCACTGCAACGTGAAATGTTGTCCGCGGCCGAGGATCTGGAATTTGAACGCGCCGCACAATTGCGCGACCGTGTGCTGCAATTGCAAGACAACATCGGCAAACCGCTCTCGGAAATCGAAGATGTCAAATCAACCGCCCCGGCAGGACCAAGAAACGGTCGCCAGCGACGCAAAGGAGCCAACGGCGGAACAAAATCAAAAATCCCCCGCCCCAAACGAGGCTAACGACGCATTCAGCCGAAAATGAATCGCCCGCATTGCCTGCTCTCACAGCCCGAACGCGTCAATTTTAAAGTTGCGTTTTTGCGTCAGGCATTGGTATTTCCTAACCCGAACGCATGAGTTTTGATGTGGCGATTTTGTCTGCGGCATTTGATTTTCCTAACCCGAACGCGTGAGCGAGGGACCAGCCACCACCGGTTTTCCGCGTCTTTAGCGTAGGTTCGGCCTAAAAGCGCAACTTCAAAACGCGTCAGCGAGGGACCGGAATTGCATGCGACAACGATCTTCCCGACTTCATCAAATTCCATGGTAATTGGGATTCAGACACGTTTATAATCGCGGAGGTAAATACCACCGCATACGAAAGGGTCGATCATGCACAATTTGTCTCGAAGAACACTTCTCAAGGCAGCTGGGGTTTCTGTCGGCATGTTGGCCGCGACCCAATTAGGTCAACGATCAAGTACCCTGCTGGCCAATCAGACCGAAACGGACTGCATGACGATGCAGCTTTACAAAAGTCTAAGCGACCAGCAAAGGCAAAAAGTATGTCTGGCCGTCGACCACCCCAGACGGCAATTTGTCAGCAACTGGTGGTACATCCATCCGGATAATCGCATCCCCAATACATTCACTGACGAGCAGCAGGAGCTGATTCAGAACATCTTCGACTCGTTACATAACCCGGAGTATGTCGAAGATGTCAAGAAACAAGTGAAGATTGATCAATATGGCAAAGACCAAAATGCGCCTGCAGTTGGTTTCTTTGGTACGCCGGAGGACGACGACTTTGAATTCATCTACACCGGCCACCACGTGACGCGACGATGTAATGCGCATTCAGACAAAGGGACTGGCTTCGGCGGGGCTCCCATTTTTTATGGGCACTACCCCCACCCGACCGACAACATGCGTGAAAACTTCAACGAAACCAAAGACCACCCGGGCAATCCGTACTGGTACCAAGGGAGGGTCTTCAATGAGTTTGTACAGAGCTTGGATGCTGGCCAGCAAGCACTCGGCCTCGTATCGGCGGAACCGCGTAGTGAACGACCAAACGAGGTTGTGAAGAAGACAGTGTCGGCAGCGGGACTGGATTGTTCTGATCTGAGCGTCGACCAAAAACAGAAGTTATTGGAAACGATGTCAAGAATGATGGCGATGTTTCGCGAAGGCGACGTGAAAGCCACCATCGCGTCGATTGAAAAGAACAATGTCGTTGACCGGTTGCACGTGTCCTGGTTCGGCGGCCAGTATGACATCGGCTCCGACAAGGTCTGGGACACGTGGCAGATCGAAGGCCCAGACATGGTTTGGTACTTCCGGGGTCAGCCCCATATCCACTGCTACTTTCATTTGAAAACTTGAAACGTCGAACATGACGTAGGAAGCGAATGGTCAGTGGGTCGTCGGGAATGAGTCGTTCAGAGGTTCGGCCGTGCTGAAAATTGACCGGAACGATCCAATTGATAATTGTTTCAATTCTCGGATATGCCGGGTAATTGAAAATTCACAATTCGGTTCGGCACTACGATCACCAGGCAATTTTCGGCCAGCACAGCTTGCAACAGATCGTTCGGAAGCGATTCCGAAAGGACAACAGAAGTTGGTTGTTTCAGTTGATCTTTGATATCCTCGCTGGTGAGACGTTCACCGTTGGCGCGAAACACCGCGATTTGACGCAGGTCTACCGAGCAGCGTGCAAATCGGACGCGTACCGTTGTCTGTAGATGGTGACGTCGCTCCGTTCGATACTCTCTTCGCCCATCACGGTCTATCGGCAGACTGACGTCGTAGAAAGCCTGCGACTTGATTTCCTGATGCGCCGGAAGCAGCAACTCCAGTGACTCGTCCCCGTCATTCAACTGTGCCCAACAGCATTGCATCGACGGAGGCACAGGCGATTTGCGTGAATCCGGTTGCTCTTCGGTCGGAAGCTGAGCATAAACGATTGGAATCAAGACCAGGGGCAGCGAAACCGCCAGTAGAATCAATCCTTGACGTCTCATTCTTGAAACCTCCATTGGTTTCTACGATAAAGGAGAGTGACAACAAGTCAGTAGCTACACGTACGGTAAGAACTTTTCAAGTAAGAATCCTCAGGTCGATTGCCAACGGCCAGGAACCAGCCGACAACCAGACGGCGGAATTGCTTACCCTGTGGGCCACTCTGGAGTCGACGCCAAAGCCAGTCTGTTAGGCTCAGCCCGAGAATTTACCAGCGGCTGCCAATTTGCAGACGGAAGATAGCCCCAAGCGGATAAGATCCACGGGACAATGGCCAAGCCCCACTGCTCCCCGCTCCAGCAAGTGGCGAGATTTCGCCTCGCACATCATAGTCGGGAATCTACCGCAGGCTACGCGCGAGATCTAGAGTTGCCCACCGGCAGCCTGCCTGCAATTCGACGCAAATGGATTTTGTAAGGCGTCAATTAAAAGTGCCGGTCCGCGGCAATTAGAAGTAGCGGAGGGTTGCCGGTTTTGGCAGTGAAGTGGGTGCCTTCAACTGCGATTGCTAGCATCCTCGCGGAGTGGAATCCGCGACAATTAAAATTCCCTCGATCGCCGTTTCAAGGCACGCTATCGCAACGCTCTTGTGCACAGGAGGCTTGCGATGCTCAAGGTTATTCAGGTTAGTGGAATGTTCAACATGCTGCGGGATGGATACCCCGTGGCCGAGATAGCAAGGAAGCTAGAGATGAGTGAAAAGTCAATCAGAAAGTATCGAGCCAAGAACCTTTTGCCAAGTCAAGTTCAGCGGCCACCGCGAACCTATCGAACGCGAGTCGATCCCCTAGAGCAACTCTGGCCGGAAGTCGAAGAACTGCTGAAAGCCGATCCGCGATTGAAGCCGTTTGCCATACTTCAGTGGCTACAGCAGAAACACAATTCACCGACTAACGAGTCCGCGCAGCAAGTCGTCCCCGATTCGTTGCGGCGAACCTTGGAACGTCGCGTTCAACGATGGAAACTGCAACACGATGTTGCGCAGGAAGTCATTTTTCCCCAGATTCATCATCCTGGCGATGTGATGGCCTTTGACTTCGTGGACTTGAACTGCCTGAATGTCACGATTGCCGGGAAGCAATTCGACCACAAGCTATTTCATGCTGTACTGACGTACTCGAATTGGGAGCACCTCCACGTCTGTCACTCGGAGTCGTATGAAGCGTTGGCGACCGGTCTGCAAGACGCGCTGTATCGGGCGGTGGTGTGCCGCGGCGAGTGCGCAGCGATAGCCTTTCTGCAGCCGTCAATAATTTGTCGAGCGACAAAGCGTTCGCCAAACAGTATCAAGGCCTGCTCAATCACTTTGGGCTTCAAGGCCGTCGGATCAACGTTCGTAAGCCGCAAGAAAACGGTGACGTCGAATCATCCAATGGTCACATCAAGACGGCCATCGATCAATCGTTACGACTGCGTGGCAATCGCGACTTCGCCAGCGCCGCCGAGTACAGCGCATTCCTGCTTGACGTAGTGAGCACGCGGAATGCGAAGCGACAAGCCAAGCTGCATGAAGAAGTCAGTCAGTTCAGGTCACTTCCTCATCAACGCCTGGCAACATTTACACGCCTAGATCTTCAAGTCAAGTCCGACTGCGTCGTCCGCATCAAACACAATTCGTACTCGGTGAGCAGCAGGTATATCAACCTAAAACTCGAGGCGAGAATCCATCAAGACGACGTTGAACTTTGGTACTCCGGCGAACGCGTGGAGGTCATGCCGAGACTTTATGGCCGTGATAAAGAGGCAATCGACTTCCGCCACGTCATCGATTCGTTGATCCGCAAGCCAGGTGCCTTTGCGAACTACCGATATCAAAAACATCTCTACCCCACGACCCGCTTTCGGATGGCCTATGACACGTTACTGAAGAACACCACAGAGGCATCGGCCACCAAGCAATACTTGAAAATATTGCATGCCGCCAAGCATGAGGGCTTGGACACCGTCGACGACATTTTGCGTTGGACAATGTTCAATGGAAAAACGCTTACGGCGCAAGCAGTACTAAGCATGGTTGGCTGTTTGCACTGTCGGAACTAAGCATGCCGCTGGTGATGCGGATGA
>JAGQPO010000673.1 GCA_020426665.1 Planctomycetales bacterium | reverse complement strand
CAGTCAACCTCTTACCGTAATGATCAGGCCGGCTTTTCGATTCGGCGGCCCGCGAGGATCGATCCATGAAAGGTTTAAATTGTTTGAGACCGCACTGCCTCTCGAAAACCCCACAAACCAGCAGCACTGGCATGTTATACCGCCGCAAAGCGTTTACTTTGGTCGAAGTATTGGTCGTTATCGCCATCACTGGGGTCTTGGTGGGTCTTTTGGCACCATCGATTCAGGCGATCCGAGAATCATCGCGACGGACGTTGTGCAGTTCACAACTCTCTTCGATCGGAATGGCAATCCACAGCTACCACGACCGCTGGCAAACCTTTCCGGTCGGCACGGTCGCCGAGGCCGGGCCGGTGCAGAGCCAGGCGACCGGCAATCATCATAACTGGATTGGTCGACTGATGGAATTGCTGGATCAACCCGTGATCGCTTCGCGAATCGATCGATCAGCAAGTGTTTACGACGCCAACAACTCTGCTGTATTACAACTCGGGTATCCAGGCGTGAAGTGCCCGTCGTCGATGAAATATCAATCAAACGCCAGCAGCTACGTGGGGATCCACCATTTCGCTGAAAAGCAAATTGACGAATCAGATCGCGGCGTTTTCATTTTGAACGTACCGATCAGCCGTGATGACATAAGCGACGGCCTGGCAAACACCGCATTTGTTTCTGAAAAGTTATTGCATGCCGATGATTTAGGTTGGTTAAGTGGTACCCGCGCGACACTTCGAAATGTCGGCGGTGGTATCGAAACTACCGTGAACCCGTTGATTCAGCATCCCCCGACCGCTGTCGGATCCATCGGCAGCCGTCATCCGGCCGGCGTTCATGTGTTGTTCGGGTCGGGTGAAGTTCGATTCGAAACGACACACACCGACCAACGTGTCTTGGTTCAGATGGCAGACCGCAGCGATGGGCAACTGCCGATGATCTTTCAGTCGATCGATGACTTGCGTCGCCAGAGTGTTCAATGAGCCCGTCGACTTCCGAACAGGATTCTGTTGATCATGTACTGATCGCCTGGATGTTGATTTGGTCATGGGTTCTTACCTTCGCATTGATCCGCTCGGAGCCCCTTGTCGCCATCACTTCAGACGAAGGTCAGATTGCAGTGGGACTTGCTGCGGGAGGTCTGTCGGCGGTATGGACACTGATCGGGACATGGATCGGACTAATAAATCTACCCAAACAACGTGAACATCACGCCGATGACGAATCCCCAGGTCAAAGGTTACGTCCACGGTTGATTCTGTTGGTGATCTGGTTGGTCAATGTTGCTGTAGTGTCATTGGCCCTTCATCGTAATGGTCCGGTTCTCGCAGAAATCCTTCTGACAGCATTGTCAGGCGTGATGGGGCCTTTTGTTGTTTGGCAATGGACAAGCCAACGAATCTATCGCGGTAAAGTCTTCGTGCGAAAGCGGCGCAGTATTCGACAAATCCTGGGAATCGCAACATCAATCGCCGTGGTCATCGCCGCACTTAAAATGGCGGACGAGTGGTTCAAGCTGCCCGGCCCGCTAATTGTTTTGGTCGTTTCAAGTGCAGTGCTTTGGTTGTTCATGGTAACCACTACCTTGGGACAATGGTGGGGAATGATTGCATTGACCATTCCCGTTGTCATTGTCCAATGTATGATTGTTGCAATGCTGGTCGATCTGCATGGCCTTGATTCGGAGGCATTGATCATGCATTTCATGGCCTTTATCTGCTGTTACTATTGCATCTCGATGGTCCTTTTGATGCTGATGCGGTCAAGCCGCCACCGCTGGATCAATTCAACGCCATTCAAGAAGCTTCCTCCGGCATCGCCAAACCAAGACCAAGCACAAGCCTATGAAAATTGATGAGATCATCTGGCGCACGCGCACCGAGGTGCAACGACGGTTGGCTGATCAAGGTGCCGGCCACGGCTTCGATCATGTGCAACGAGTCTTGGTGTCGGCGCGACAGATCCAGCAAGAAGTCGGCGGCGACCTGTTTGTGATCGAATTAGCGGTACTTCTGCATGACGTTGGTGACGCCAAGTTCCACGGCGGCGTGGAACGCAGCGGTGAATTCGCCCGCGAAATCCTTAGTGATCTGGGAGTCGGTGACGACGTCATCGCACACGTTGTTCATATCGTCGACAATGTATCGTTCCGGAAACGCGCCTCTGCCGAACCTTTATCGTTGGAGGGACAAGTCGTTCAAGACGCCGATCGGCTGGATGCACTGGGAGCCATCGGTATCGTACGAACGATCGAATACGGCGCGGCGTTCAATCAGCCGTTTTTTGCTCCCGACGATCCGACCGCCAAGACCGGTGTGGGCCATTTCTATGACAAACTCTTCACGCTACGCGCCTTAATGAACACGGAAGCGGGAAAGAGACTTTCGCTTCAACGCGAAGAATTCATGCGTTCGTTCTTGGACCAGTTTTACAAGGAAACCGGGTACAGGATAGACAACGCGGAAACAAAGGTCTGACCAGTCGCAGAAGGGTCCAAGTGCCCGGGAATTAGATCTGCTAAGGTACGTCGGACTTCCCGTCCGGCGAAATCGAGATCTCTCGACAGACTGGAAGTCCGTCGTACGAGCTTCACTCGACTGTCCTCTTGATCACCGGCGTCAGCGTCACCGGGCCCAGCAATCCAGACGGGCGCAGTGACCACTGAGACGCGTCAAACGGCTTGTAGTTGATATTGACAAAGTTGATGTCGTAAAACTTTCGCCAGACAACGCCGCGTCGATCCAAGTCGCGAATTCGATTGGCAGTCAAGTTAGTGACCTCGACGGCGACTTCGTTTTCGCCAGCACGCAAGCCGGTTAGAATACAGTGAAACGGATTTGCAACCAGAGTAGCGGCAGGTAAACCGTTTACAAAGACACGTGCCGATTCGCGGACATCACCCAGCGACAATTCGAACGCGTCGGTCGCTCCTTGCGGCAATTCAAATTTGATCGTGTACCTGGCCGTTCCGGAAAAGCTTTCTGCCTTTCCGCCAAGTTCGGTCCAGGATTTCAGTTCATCAATCTTGGCAAATTCGGGCACCTCAGGCCCGCCGGCGACAAAGTCCACTTGCCATGGTCCTGTCAACGTAATCGGCTCGCCCGCGCGTTCCCAAATCGGCCACGCAGGCAAATCGGTGGGAGTATCGCCAAGCCGCACAAAACACGTTTCTCCTGGTGCCAATTGCAAGAAACATTCAACACCCGAATCCGTTTGACGCAAGTCCGCTGCACCGACGCGTCCGGTCATCGGGTCCATGATGATCGCACTGGCGGCCGAACGTTTGAGTGGGATCCATTGATCAACAACGTTTGGTGTGTGATTGACAATAAAATAGACGCAACCGTTTTCCGTCTGTCGGCGAATGAATTTCAGGCCGCTGTCGACCATCGGCTCGGGGTAAACCTCGATCGCAGACAACGCTGGACGAATGCCTTTGTCGGAGCCACCGACCTGGCTTGTGGGAATCGAAGCAGACAAGAGATCCCTTTCATGTTGAAATTCCTCCAGCCGTTTCTCCAGATTTCCAAGACCGGGAACGCTTTCCGGTAGGCCATCCAAAAATGCGATCTTTGCGCCCGCGTCATTTAATTTTGAAAGATGCCGCAGCGTTTCCAAGGGCATGTATTGTGTGCGGGGAACCAGGATTGCCTGGTAACGATTCCCGCCGATGGTGACGTTTCCCGCCGCGGTTCGACACTCCTGTAAATAGCGATCGGAAATAAAATCGTAGGTAAATCCCTGGTCGGTCAACTTGGTTGCGAGTTTGCCGCAATCGGTCTCGGAAAGCCATTCCGGATGATTATGAACACGAAACGGAATCTCAGGCGTACGCCCGGACGGCTTGCTGATCACGTCGAAATACGGCCAGTAAACCAGCACATCATTGTCGGGTTTTCCGTCCTGCAACAGCGACTGACAACGTTGAATGTATGCGTTCAGCACGGGCACATCGTGCCAGATTGAATTCCGCGGATTCATTTCCGTCGAAGCATAAAACAACCATCCGGGGAACTCTTCATCGACTGGCGAGTAACAGTTGCCATGGTAAAAAAGATGGTTGACACCATTCAGGAATAGCGACTCCGCTTCAGGTTTCAGGTGCGACAGTGCGACGTTGAAATGCTCTCGCAACCAGGTGAACGACTCGGACGAAACGAGACGGTGACCTGAAACATGAGCCGCGGATGAAGCGACACGATTGACCAGCGGATGATGATCACTTGTCTTGGGGACAAGATTTACATCGCGGCGAAATCCAGGTATCGGAAACTCGCTGGCACCAAAAACTTCTGTTTCTGGAATGTCGGCCAGTGCGTACATATCAAAGATGTTTCCGGGCGCGCCATGGGCTTGCTCTCGCAACTTGCTGCCGTGTCGATGCACCCAGTCACGCAAAACCATCAAAAACTCATAGTGCAAATCAGATAGTGTTTCGCGGTAGTCGGAACGCACGCGTGCCGACTCGGCACTCTCTTCGTCGCTGAACAAAACCGGTAAATGCGCTTCCAGCGAATAACCATGGTCTTGTTCAAACCGCTGCAGCAATCCGTTCGTCCAGTTTCCGTTGTATTCAAACGAATCATGGTAAAACGCCCGCGGCATCGCGCCAGTTGAGTTCGCGAGCTTCTCGTCAAAGTATTTCAAGTGACTTCTAAGCGCGCTCACGGAGTAGGGATCGATCGACAATCCTTCGCCTCCCGGTGCAGAACGTTTTACCTTTGACCGCAAGGAAGAAACCTTTATTTCGCCGTCACGCATCCGAATCGACAACTCGCCTTCGTCCGACTCCAGGTTCGGCCCACCAATCTTCCAACCGGTTCCCGGTGTTAAGTCGAGCCACAAGTCGAGACGCTCCGCCTCGGAAACCGCAAACTCGTACATCTCAATCCACTCAGGCGACAGGTATTGCAGGAACCGATCCTCGGCGCCACGCACCCCGTAAATCGGAACCATGCTCATGCCACCAAACCCAGCCGAAGAAAGCTGCGTCAGGTTGTCCGTCATATTCTGCCGGTCCATCGCACTGCCAGGTATCCACCAAATCACGCCAGGTTTGTGCGTCCTTTCCGGCGCCGGCCAAACATCATCCGATTCGGTTTGGGCAACAGAAACGTTTCCAATGCAAAACAAGGACATCAGACAGATCGCAGAAGCAAGTTTGCACTTTGGTCGGAGCCGTATATGCATCGATATCGCACAGATTGGGGGAATTCGTTCTACGCAGAATCCAAACGATTCTTCCAGATTCTAGCAACCCCAAGCGACTTTGCACGCGCCTTGAGTGACAATGGGTTCATCAACTGTTGGTGTCAACTCATCAAATCTTGTTTTTAGGGTACGACGGACTTCCA
>JAGQPO010000672.1 GCA_020426665.1 Planctomycetales bacterium | reverse complement strand
GCCTCGATGCCGCCGACGCCCCATCCCAACACTCCCAGCCCGTTGATCATCGTTGTATGGCTGTCGGTTCCGACCAACGTGTCGGGCATCGCCACGGGCCCATCGCCGGTATCGCGAATCGCAACGACGTGGGCCAAGTATTCCAAGTTGACCTGGTGGACGATACCAACGTTCGGCGGCACCACCCGGAAGTTGTCAAATGCTTGCTGACCCCAACGCAAGAATTCATATCGTTCGCGGTTTCGCTGGAATTCGATGTCAACGTTTTTGCCCAGCGCATTGTCGCTTCCAAAGAAGTCAACTTGGACACTGTGATCAATCACCAAATCAACAGGGATCAGCGGATTGATCTTGCTGGGGTCGCCTCCGATTCGTTGCATCGCCGATCGCATCGCTGCCAAATCGACGACAGCCGGTACACCCGTGAAATCCTGCAGCACGACGCGATATGGCTTGAACGGCACCTCCTGTTCCGCAGGCGACGCTGCATTCCACGCCGCAAGATTTTTCACGTCGTCTTCGCTAACCGAAAAACCGTCGCAATTTCGCAGGACAGCTTCCAACAAAACGCGAATCGAAAATGGCATTCGATCGATCTGCCCAAGACCGGCATCCTGCAATTTGCTGAGCCGATAAATGGTTGCTTCGCCGCTGCCGGTGTCGAACTGGTCGCGGACGCTGAACGGGTCAAAACTCACTGCGTGTGTCTCTGAAGTGCGTAGCGAAGTGGTAAAGAGCAAGGCGGCCAGTCTAGCGTTTTGCACGCAAAAAATCGCCCCTGAGATGGCCCGACCGCGGAACACTTTTCGGGAAACAACGTAACGCCCCGCGAATGTAACCAAGGACGCCGTTGACCGCACTTAGTGGTCGGCCAAGACCGCTTTTGAAGACGTTTTCTGACCGCAAAACCGGCCAGTGCAACCCACCCAGTGACGCCGCCTGGGCACCCAATGACAGCGTCTGGCCATCGAGAGTGAACTTAACAACCCCCGGCCGGTGGCGTCCGAGGATGTAAACCTGGGTAATCTGCGTTTGTTGTAATGGAAGTATCGATTCTCGTGGTCATTCCGAATCTCATGCGTCGATAACTTGTCACGGACACGGAAGTTCCAGAATGGTTTCCGGATGAAACGCTAGACGATGAGATCAATGACCCCAATCGCCCCAAACAATCGACCTCGCCCCTGGTTTTCACGATCTTCCCGCCGCACCGCGAAAATGATCAGACGCGCTTCCATCGCTTTTGCGTCACTAGCCCTGGCAACGGTGTCGTCAGCTTCGCCTGCCCAAGCCGGTACGCCCTGCGATGCGTTGCCCGCCTGCTGCGACTCGGGGCTTTGCGATTGCGGCTCATGTGGAACATCCCGGTCGCTGTACCGAAATCCGATCTTCCAGACCCTCGATACCGTCGCCGGTGGAATTGAAAAGGTGTTTGGTTTGGACCGCTGCCATGCCGCAGGCTGCTCGTCGACCTGTTGTGACGGTGGTTGTGATGTCGGCCTCCCAATGGAATTTGTGGATGCAGCGGCCGAACCGATTGAATACCACCATCGAAACGCAACGCCACCTTCGATGGCCCACCCGCGAAACGTCGCGCCGGAGTTGCCGATGGTTCCGCCGCTTGCCCCAGCGCCAAGCCAACCTTCGATGACAACGCCCAGGATCGTGACTCCGGTCGAAAGTGCCACACCGCGACATGCCGCTCCACGCGAGCCCGCTGAGCAAACCACACAACCGCGTCTTCCCGGAATGACGGCTCCGCGTCTGGTTCCGACCGAGTCCAAACCACGAACGTTGCCGAAACCAAAGATTGAAAACCAACCTGAACCCAACAAAGAGGGATCAATCTTTGACACGCTGGATAACCTGGATGACCCGTTCCAAGAAGACGCCGCTCGATTGCGCCGCGAGTATGGATCGATCCGCCCGACGGGCAACCGCTCGGCGACCGGTTCTGCGCCCCAATCGATCGGCAGCGGTTTACGACCTGCCAAGGAAATTGAGTCGCTGCGTCCGGTCAGCCATGAAGAATCAATCGTTCTAAAGCCAATCGGTCAGCGACGCATCCTAGCGCCCTATCGCCCGTCACGCTAACCCAACGCACCCAAAAAGGGGAAAGGGGTAATTAAAAAAGGGGAAGGGGGTAGTTTTGACGATGGACTACTATGCAGTGTGATTTTCAGGCAACGTTTGCCGGTGGTTTTGATAGTCAACAATGTCGCCTGAAGACATAGCGAATCAACGTTGCTTGCGAATACGGTGAAAACTACCCCTTTCCCCTTTTTTGCATTGCCCCTTTCCCCTTTTTTGCAATTCTGTTTATGGGGCGAGGTGATATCGATGGCAGGTGGTGCAATCATCGCCCGCAGCTTTGGCATTGTGACAATCGGCGCATTGCTGGCGGTCAAGCGGCATAAAGTCACTTGGCTCTTCATTGGTCGATGAAACCGCCGCCAGAGTGATAGCGTCGTTGACGGAGTCTTTCGCCGAGCGGGTGCGATGACAAAACACACAATCACCGAGCGCAGAAACGTTCAAGTGGGGCCGATGAGAAAACTTAGTGAATTCGTTTTGCTTGCCAATCTTGGCCTGTGCCGTCCATCGAGAGGGGATTGATTTGGCCGCCGAATGACAGGACACGCAAGCGGCAACGAATGACCCTTGAAAGAATCGTTGCTTCAACGGATCGCCATCGTTTAATTGGGCGAATGTTTCGATCATGCCTACCATCACTGGATCGGCATGCCCGTGTCCGTGATATCGAATTGAAAGCCGATCGTCATCGCGATACCATCCGCCAAGCCCGACCAAGGATGCCGCCGGCACATCGTTAACCGTCGCCCTCATCGGCTCGGCTTGGACCGTTAACGGATCCTCCAACAACTGATCCTCCAACAACGGGCTGCTGTCATCCGGTTGTCGCAACAAATCGTTTTCCAATAAGCCATCTGCATCACCACCGCTATTTAGCAGCGAACTGCCCAACAGATCACCATCGTCCGCGGCAACAAGACGAAATCGTCCGCGCGGGCTTGCCATAATCAGCGGCTGATCGATCGAGTCCACCGAATCACCGAACCAATTCTGATTGGCCGATTCAATCAACTGTGGCGGCAACGACCTTAGAACTGGCCGAAACACAGATGTCGAAATCCCAATTTCCAGCAACCGCTCTTCGATCGCCGATTGGCCATTTTGATCAACATCATTGATTAACTTTCGGATTTCGGCGGCCACTCGCGCCAACCGTTTGTCGACGGCCGGATCATCGACTGGCAATCGAGCGATGTCGCCATTGGGGATCCGCCTCAGACTTCCCGAGACGGCGGGATCAGCACGCAACAACAACTCAAGGAGCGGAGAAACCACTCCATCGGCAAACCCGATCGACGCAGTCGGCCATCCGGGTATTTCACGCGCCGACTCAGCCGACAACGTCGGCAGGGAGACGAAATCCAGTCCCTCGCCCGCCTGGATGTTCATCGACTCCTCATGGCAGGCTTGGCAACTGTGCTTATAACTTGCCACACGAACAACCTCACCGACTCGCGCTCCGTCGGCATGACTGGATGAAGCCGCATCGGGGTGACAGGTCGCGCAATTGAACTCTCGAGCACCCGACTTCCATCCGGGAAAGTGTTTTTGGCTGTGCGTCGTATGGCTGAAGGCGATTTCACCGCCACGACCGTATGGCCACCCATTCCAATCAGGATGCGATTTGGCAAACGATCCGAACCGTGAACTGTGACAAGTTTGACATTGATCATTGGTCATCGCCCGCAGATCACCGTCGGCGCCGTGGTGCTCCTTATGGCAGGTGCTACAGGAAACTTTGTTTTGATCAACCGCAGCATCGGGAATGAACCGATGCATCGATCCGCTGCCCATATTGCCGGAGTTCTTTGAAGCCAACCGTACCGCCTCGGTCAATTCAACCCGCACCGACAATGGAACGTTGTGTGCGGCCAACGCCAGATTTTCGGGAATCATCCGATGGTGACATTTCAAACAAAGGTCATCTTGGGTCACGTCGCGATGCGAATCACCGGCGCTCAGGAACCATGAAACCGGCGACAACGAGGCTTGAGTATGGCAGGCCGCGCACTTTTCTTTTGTGACCGCTCCGGCCAATATCTGGGCATGCGGCGTTGCCAGTTCACCGGGTCTGATGATCGTTGCCGATGGCACCGTGGCGATCACCAGAAACACCACAACCGAGACAACCAATAACGTCACCGTCACGACCCGACGCCGACGACCGGTCCATGTCAATACACGCGGACTTTGGCCGGCATCGCCCGATCGAGGGCTTGCCATCCATCGATCGCCGGGACGGTCACCACCAGGCGATGGCGGGAAATCTAGTTTGTCTTGTCGCATGCTTTCGTCGCACTCCGTTCTGTCCCACAAACCCTATCCCGCAAACCGCAGTGCGATCAACATGTGTATCAATGCCGCGGCCAACAACACGATTGACAGAATCGAATGAAAGACGACCCAACAACGCAGACGCAACTGCAACGCGAACTGGTAATCCAAATCGTCTCGTCGACGCACCAACGCGGCAAGCTTGCCGGCGACGCGCCGGCCGTCGCTTTCCAAATATCGATCCAGTTCCTTTAAATCACCTAACAATTTGCGACGGCGCGTACCACTAGGCACAATCACATAGGCCAACGACGGACGGCTGATAAAAAACGGAGAGAGCGCCCGCTGATAAAATGTTTGCAGCACTTCTCTGGCCGACGGTTCTGTCAACTCGCTATAGGTTTGCTCAGCCATCGCTGCAATCTGGTTACGGCCCCAGTCCAGGCGATCAAATCGATGTTGCGTTTCAACAGCGGTCAGTTTCTTGGGCAACGTTCGGCTTGCATACAATCCATAGAACCCACTTGCCGTCACCATCAAGAACACCAGCGACAGGAACGCCTCGAACATTCCTCCGGCGACGATCGCCGGAACATGCATGATGTAAATCGCCGTCGTGAAGAAACCGACGTAAAGATGGATCTGGGTCCACGTACTGACCTTGCCCAGCGGCAGCATCGGCAAACGTCGCCTGGCGCCCAGCAGTGCCAAGATCACCAGTCCCGCCAGCAGTGTAAAGCCGGTGAAGAATGCGGGTGCGCCCAGTCGGCTCGACTCACGACGCCACAAATACCAAAAGATCACGATCACACAAACCGTCGCTGCCAAGGCAACGGCGCGTCGTTGTTTCAAACTGATCGTTTTTTGATGCGTTGACACTTCTTTCAACTCATTCAACTCCGCTTTTCCAACCAATGCGTCAGCGGCGGTGACTCGCTTAAATCGATACGGACCAGCGCGTCATGTGGGCAGGCCGATACGCAGGCCGGTCCGGAGGGCAGCCCGCTGCACTGATCGCACTTTGTCGCTTTTCGAATCGCTTTTCCCGTCTCATTGTCAACGTACGGACGACCTTTGGGGTCAACCACTTCGGCCATCGAAATATTTTCATAAGGGCATGCCGCCTCGCAGACGCCGCACCCGACACAGATCGAATCGTGAATGGAGATGACACCCGTTCCTTGGTCACGGGCGATGGCACCGGTCGGGCATCCGATCATGCACACCGGATCGCTGCAGTGCATACAGGCTTGGACGAATTGCAATCGCTCGTGGACAAATCCCTGGCGAACGAATCGCGGATTCCCGTCGTGCACATCCCCACATGCCTTGACGCAATCATCACATCGCGTGCATCGATGCAGATCAATTACCATCGCATCCCGACCGTTGTTCAATCGATGTTGAACAATAAACTCAAGCAATCCGGTTGAATCAAAACTGGCGCCCGATGCGTGCCGAACGTCCGGCGATGGTTTGCCGTTCGGGTTGGTTTGTTCGCTTCGCTCATCACTACTGGAGCGACGCCGTTCTTTGCGTTTCTCGCTGAATCGATGCTGCAACGACCTGGCAACTTCCGGCAACTCACTCCTGCGGATGTGCGGCAAAACTTCGGTTGCAAACGTCTCGATCGGAATCGCCAGTGCGTCCAGGAACCCGACCGCGCGAAGCGAATTCTGGTATCTGACCGCCGGCATCGACGGCGGCCGTAAAGCGTTATAGACAATTTCTTCGATCCCAAACAAATGGCCTTTGCCCAAGTATGCGGTGGTCAAATGTCCGGCACCGTGACGCAGACACATCCGACCAAATCCGCTTCGAACAATGATTAACTCCGTCGGTAACTGGCCCTCGTCAACGACCAACGGCTCCGACTCAATTTGTTCGGCCGGCGGTAGTTTGCGTGTCTTTTTGTAGCTTGCGTTCCATTCCATGCGTCCATACGAACGCAATTCTGTCGACGCAATCACGCGCCGCATGTTTTCTTCAGGCAAATACCTTAGCAACGGTATCTCACGCAGATGGACCGGCAACCAATGCTCGCGGTAGTGCTGTTCCAACGTGTCGGCAAACGTACGATCACGGCGAAGAATCCGCAGACCTTGCCAACGTATCTCCAACAATGCCGCCTCCGTCTCCGCAACCACCGTCGATGTTCGAGGTGACCGATACATCGCGGCGACTTCACCGAACAATTCGCCCGGCCCCAATGAGACGGTTTCGTGGCGACGCAGCACCGCATCAACGTCCTGCAGGAAAATCGCTGGTCGATCATCAATCTGGCGAATCGACTGCTGACCCCGTCCGCCCAAATTGATACTGACTTGCTCCGGTGTCCGTGTTTCGGGATAAGAAGATCGCTTCAAAAAACGCTTCAACGCTTCGCCCCACCCGATCGACCGAATCGGGTCACGCCCCAGTTGCGTCTGGCTCAATGAATCGACCAGCACCCGAACATTCCCGGTGATCACCAAGAAGGCGCTGTTCCCATAATCGCCTTCCCGAACAATCACCTCCCCCGGTTCGACTCGGTGAAGTCGGCAATCGTATCGCAAGATGCCCGTCAGCGGTGTGGCACGCGGGAATGCCGATTGGTCCATCGCATTGAACGGTCCCCGAGTGCGCAGCCAAGCAACGTCGGCATCCGTCATGGATGCGTCGAGCGGTTCATCCCATCGACTGGGACGCTGGACCGGGATTGCCTGAGTGGGTTCCATCGACAATTCGATAGCTGTTGGCAGAAACCAACGTCAAGGGAGACTGGGAGATCCGGCACAGAATAGA
Source organism: Planctomycetales bacterium (assembly GCA_020426665.1). Taxonomy (GTDB): domain Bacteria; phylum Planctomycetota; class Planctomycetia; order Pirellulales; family Pirellulaceae; genus Stieleria. The sequence continues at coordinate 2,581 of JAGQPO010000672.1, read as the reverse complement.
AAGAATGGGTATTCTAACGGGGACTGGGGTTTCCCCATCCGAACGGGCAACGGAAGGGAGACTGGCCGAGGGCCCGAACGCTCGGCCGAGTCGGCTGACGTCGTTTGGTATCCGGCGGTTTCGCCTGGGGCGTGCCGGCAGCGGAGGCCCTATTGGCATGGTCGGCCAAGTGTTCGCCGAATTGCCCGCATCCCCCGGCTCCACAGACGGGTTATACTGTGCAGTCCCCTCCCTCACGTGTCACGGAGTGAACGATCATTGAAATCCGCCTACGATTTCCAGCCAACCAATCCGTTCGCGACGTCGTTCATTGCACCGTCCAAGGTCGTCTACCGCTTTTCACACGGGCCCAATGCGACCAACCCCCGTGCGGTCGATACGCAACTGGAGGCGCTGCTGGCAAAGCTACGCACCACGAAACGCGCCGTTATCGTCGGCCCACACGGCACGGGGAAGTCGACGCTGGTACACACCTTTTTAGGTAAGCTGCAGCGTGGCTTCCCAAAGGTTGCCTTTCACCAGCTTGCCAACGACCCTTCGATCGGATTCTTTAAACGTTGGCGACAACGTGTGAGTTCGGGCAAGCGGATTCGCGACGAATTGGCGTCCTTGCCGAGCGACGGGTTGCTGATTGTCGACGGATGGGACCAATTGACGATCCCCGCGAGGTGGCGAATCGCAAGATCTGCGTCGGCACGCAAAGTGACTCTGATGGCGACGTCACACCGGTACCTTCCCGGCTGGACCCTACTGTACGAAACCTTTACCACACCTAAATTGATTCGCTCGTTGGCCGATGACCTGTTGAATGATTCGCCCTATGAACTTCGCAAGATGATCGATGGACACTTAAAGACGCGTCGTTTAAATCCAAAAACGAACGTCCGCGACCTTTGGTTCGAAATGTACGATTTGGTCGAAGACGCCCACTCCAAAGAATTGCGATATCAAGGGTAGAAAAGATTCAAACGGTCCCTCGCTAACGCATTCGGGTTGTGATTGAATTGGTCGTTGACCATCAACGAAAAGATTCAAACGGTCCCCCGCTAACGCGTTCGGGTTGTGATTGAATTGGTCGTTGACCATCAACGAATTGCCCCTTGGTAACGCATTTTGGGATGTGAAGCCAATGTTCCCTGACCTCAATTGAAGCCCCCCCATGCGTCTGCCTGTCATCCTGGTTCAAAACCCGCCCGCCGCCGGCGCCGCCCTGGCCGAAGCCCTGGTTGGCAACTTGATCGGTCGCGCGGGACTGGACCTTACGCTCGTGGATCGATTCGACTCGATCGCCGACGATTCGACCGATCGAATGACGTTGGAAGGGATCACCGTTCCTTCAGCGATTTTGGACTGGCGAAGCGAGGAACAGATCCTTGAATCACTCGAAGCAATCGGATTTACCGGCGTCCGATGCCCACATCAATTGGACTCGGACCATTCACCCACACCGGGCACGTCAACGCGACGTCTGTTCTTGTTCGATTTGACGAAGCATCAGGACGCGACAAAGATCGTTTCGGAATTAGATCGATTAAGGGGATCGCTGAGCGTTAAGACGGTATCACTGGGATCTTTGAGCCCGATCAACGGCGCGAAGAATGCGGTGACGAAAGGCGACCAAACACCGTCGGATCAGCCTCAAAACTCTGCCAGTCGTACGGACTCTGTCGCAAGCTCTGCAGCAGATTCCACCGCCGTGCCTGGCCGATCCGGCGCAGCGGCGATGACCTATTTGGCCTCACCGCGGTCCGATAAAAACCTGGACGACCTGATCGACCAATTGGATGACTTGGACGTTTAAGGTTTGGATGTCGAGGGTCTGGATGTTTCCGGGCTTCGGACTAGAACCGGAACTCGTCAGCGTCTTCTTTTGGCGCGGGCTGATAACCCAGCGGTTCCATGCTGCTGCCGGCACGCCCCTGACTGAGACTGCGGACGGCACTGGAGTAGCCGAACATTTCCTTCAGCGGAGCGTGGGCCGTGATCACGGTCATTGCCCCCCGCGTTTCCGTCGCCGCGATTAGCGCGCGTCGTTGCTGTAAGTCGCCGACCAACTCGCCCATGTAATCTTCGGGCGTTGTGACTTCGACCTTCATCACCGGTTCCAACAAGACAGGGCCGGCCTTCTCAAGAGCCTTGTCGAATGCGTCACCCGCCGCGATGCGAAATGCGACTTCGTCACTGCCTTCCTCACTGACTTCGGCGTCGAAAACCTCCAACTTGATTCCCGACAATGGAAATCCTGCCAACACACCCCCGCCGGCCGCACGATCCCGAATTTCTTGAACCGCCGCGTGCCGTACGTCACCCTGCAAATGCGATTCAGCCGGCAGACGATCAAAAACAATCGGCGGCGCCGAACAATCATCCAGCGGCGAAACTCGCAAGCTAAGCCTTGCAAACATTTGCGTCGCGCCCATTTGGCGATTGCACGCTCCTACAACCTCCGCTTTGCCGCCGATCGTCTCGCGATAATTGACACGTGGCTTATAGAATTTGACATTTAAACCGAAGTCCCGCGTCAGCCGGTGCTGGATCACTTCCAAATGTAACTCGCCCATTCCGCTGATGATCGTCTGTC
>JAGQPO010000671.1 GCA_020426665.1 Planctomycetales bacterium | reverse complement strand
TCTTGACGACTTCCGCTACCACCGAAATGCTAATTTTCAGCTGCAACCTGGAACTTGGAACCTGCAACCTGGAACCTGGAACCGTCCTCACATCTGCTCCGGCGCCGAGATGAAAACGTCCGCGGTTGGTTCGGGCTCGATAGCTTCCAGCGGGCTGTCGTCGCGAGCGAAAAACATCAGATGCTGCCACGGCAGTTCGTTATACTCGCGGACCAGCTTAAATCCGTTCGATTCATACTCCTTCATGATTTGCCGTTTTGACATCTTGTGCAGCGGCTTGATCGGAACCGAAGGATCTTCTTCACGATATTCCAGCAAAGCCACCACTCCTTCAGGTTTTAGCGATCGACGGATTTCCCACAACATGGATTGTGGATGCGAGAACTCGTGATACACATCAACCATCAACAGCAGGTCGATTTCATTTCCAGGCAACTTCGGATCGTCGATCGTGCCCTGAACAGGACGGATATTTTTTAATTCAAACTGGTCCGCCCGCAGTTGCAATTTTTGCAACATCTCACGCTGGATGTCGACGGCATACACTGCACCTTCCGGTCCAACTTTCCTTGCCATCGGCAAAGTCCAATATCCATTGCCGCAACCCAAATCACAAATCACCATTCCGGGCTTTAGTTCCAGTTTGGTGAATGACTCCGAAGCGTTTTCTTCTTGGTCGCGTTCCGGCCGTATCAACCAGCCGGCACCAGTATGACTCATTGGTTTCGCGAGCACCCGCCCCAGATAGCTCCTGCGAGCTTGTTCTTTTGGCTTCGTGTCTTTTGAATCAGCGGTCGTCGACACGTCGCTTTCAGCCGTCTGATTCGACTCAACTGGGATGGCTTCAGATTCCGCAACGGCACTTTGGCCGAACGCAAAGCCGGTAGAAAACATCGCCGACGTAAAAATCAGAACGACGGACAAGCACAGCGTCTGTGTCAGCTCGCGAAAATAATTCACCTAGCACTCCATGTCGCCACAGGTCTTGGAGACCGTAAACTCCGGCTCGAACGCACCATCGAAGGAATAGACGTTATCAAAATCTTCGCGTCGGTCTGAGTCACTCTTGCGCATCTGTTCGATGCGAATCAAATTGTAAACAATCTCACCGAAGTCGCTGGTCGATTTGATTCCCCAGGATGCCAAAACCATGCGTCCGAGATATCCGTATTGGTCAATTGCATACCGACGGCATGCTTCGCAAAGTTGCTGGCCGGTGATGTGTTTCTGGCGAGGTTTGGAATGCGAATCACCCGCCACGCTTGCTTTCGTAAGCTCCGGCAAGTTGTCGTGGGCAAATTGCAAAGCCTCACGAATGAATTGATAGGCTTCGTATTTGTAACGCGAATCCTCTTTCAGCAATTTCCGCATTGCTTGAAGGGGCGAATTGGTCAATTCATTACTCATGTCGCGGTCTAGTGAATGATGTATTTCTGCAACCAACAGACCTCGGTGTTCCACCGATCGGTCTCGTCATGGCCGTTTACTAAAACTTATCGATTGAGCGTCGCTACGAAAGGTCGCCCCGGTGACATTATCGCAGCTTCAAAGGGAACTGTCTGCCCATTTTTGTTCAACTTCTCCGCCCACTACGCCGCGGCTGTTGTGGCGGTGGTTCCTTTGTCACGCGGACGACTTGGTCGGCGTGCAATAGTATCCTCCGTTTATCTTCAGTCCGCACCATTAATTGTTGCGAAAGAATGTCGTGAGCCAATACCGAAGCGTGTCCTTCACGGGTTAAAATTTCAGCGCCGATCGGCGGCAGTTCCGCGGCGAGCCGCTCGTAGGTCTCGAATTCATAGCGTAAACAACATTTCAATCGCCCACACCGCCCGGAGATTTTCGTCGGATCCAGTGTGGAACGCTGCAGTTTCGCCATCTTCATCGATACAGGCGGCATCTTGCTTAAAAACGTCGCGCAGCACAACGGTTGGCCACAATCTCCATAGTCCGCCAATAACTTTGCCTCGTCCCGCACCCCGATCTGACGCATTTCGATTCGCGTCTGAAGCTCTCCCGCCAAATCACGTACCAGCTGGCGAAAATCGACTCGTCCTTCGGCAACGTAGTAAACCACAATCCGCTCCCCGCCAAGGAGCCGCTCGACGTCTACCAAATCCATCTGCAGACCCAGTGAATCAATGCATTTCTGGCAGACGACCAAATCACTTTGCGCCTGAGTCTGAATGTGGTTCCATTGCTTGGCGTCGTCCGGCGACAGACGCCGAACGATCTTTCCGACCGTCGGATCATCCATCGAAGCCAACGCACTTGGAGTCGCTTCGCACAATACCGTTCCGACCTCCGTCCCGCGCTCGGTACGTGCAACAACCCGTTCGTTGTAACGGTAAGTTTCGTTAGCAGTCAAAACGCCCAAAATTCGCATCGAACCGAAACGAACGACATACTCTAAACCTTGATTCGGTTTGGATTGCCCAGCGTCTTCGTCGTTCGCCCCCGATTCGGGACTCGTCATTTTGCCTCCTCGGCAGGCTTCGCTTCAGCCGGCGCAGCTTTCTCCTCAGCTGCCTTCTCCTCGGCAGCTTTCTCCTCGGCTGCCTTCTCCTCGGCCGGTGCAGCCGCGGGCGTTTCCTCCTGTTCTTTGGCAACCACCTTGGGTGCGATCGGCTTCCAAGCCCAGCTTTGGCCGGCTAACACGATCCCATTTTTCCGCGTGCCAACCAACAGCTGACCAGAACCGCGGAAGCACAATGCCCACACGCCACTTTCGGCGCCGATCGTGGACACGCTTCCCCCCGATGCGAAGTGAATCTTTCCGCTAACTTCTGACGCGGCAATCTGCCCGTCTTTTGACACGGCGATTCGGGTGATCCAATCGCTGCCTTTGGCAATGGATTGCGGCTTTGCATCCGGCTTGGCTTCGACCCGATACAGATTTCTGTCTTCCGATCCAACGATCAGCGACGACTCGGATTCATACGCGACACACCAAGCCGTCTCTTCTCCAATTGAAATCACTCCCAAACTTTCCAGTTCAGGCCATTTCAACAAGTGTACCTTGCCGTCGCCATCGGTTGCCGCCAATTGATTGTTGGCAGGTGAAAAGGCGATTGATGTGATCGACGCCTTTCCTAGCTCAACCGCTTTGGACACCTTGGCGTCGGCGATGCTCCACGCGAACAACTTTCCTGATTCGTTGCCAGCAACAATGGATTGATCGTCCGGCGATACCACAATCTTTTGGCACCAGCGTTCGAACGCATTTTCATGGGTTGTCGCCTGCTTGGACGCCAAGTCATAAGTCACCAAATTGCCTTTGTAGTCGGCGCTTGCGATTGTCTTTCCGTCGCTTGTTGTCGCGACTGTCCACACGGCAACGGGATGTTCGTAAAGCGTTTCAAGTTCACCTGGTGCGTCAGCCTGGAACCGTGCCACCGTTCCGGGGCGAAGCAACAAGCCGGTGGCCGTGCCGACGACAAAACTGTCGTCTGTCGATGGGGCAATGGAAGTGATCCAAAGCGATTCGGATCCGGCATTGGCAGTGCCCGTCTCATCGGCTCGGCAACAGACGGCGAGGAGACCAAGAAACAACGCAGCGTAGCAGCGGGTTTTCATGAGTCAGCTTTTCAGGAGGAGGGGAGGAAGATGGGCTGGAAGAACAGCATTTGCAATTGTAGCGGGTTCTGGCCCGACTCGGGGACCAGCAATCGGTCCCGAGCAAAAAACTGGGGAGGCGGTTTCAAACAAGGAATGGTTGAGTCGTTTCAGCCCCCAGGCTAAACGCCACCACAGCCGTGGCTACTCGTCCGTGACACAGCCTTCGCTGGCTGTTTTGACGGTCTTGATGTACTTGTAAAGGGTCCCGCGCGTTGCCTTGAATGGAGGCGCCGACCAGGCGGCCTTGCGTTTCGCGAGTTCGTCGTCGCTGAGATCGACATCAAGCCGATTATTGTCCGCATCGATCGTGATCTGGTCGCCATTTTGTACCAGCGCGAGTGGCCCTCCGACCTGCGCCTCCGGGGTCACGTGCCCAACGATAAACCCATGCGAACCGCCGGAAAACCGCCCATCGGTAATGAGTGCCACATCCGCCCCGAGTCCGGCCCCCATAATCGCGGACGTTGGGGTGAGCATTTCCGGCATACCCGGCCCACCCTGGGGACCTTCGTAACGGATAATAATCACGTCCCCCTTCTTGATTTGATTGTCTTCCAAAGCCTGAATCATGGCCTCTTCCGAATCGAACACGTTGGCCGTGCCCGAAAAGACCAAGCCTTCCTTGCCCGTGATTTTGGCCACGGCCCCATCCGGTGCCAGGTTGCCACGCAAAATTTGGATGTGCCCCGTGGCTTTCAACGGGTTGCTGACGGGACGCACGATGTCCTGCCCGTCGGCCAAACCGGGGAGCGATTCCAGATTCTCTGCCAGGGTTTTGCCAGTCACGGTCAGGCAGTCTCCCTGCATCAACCCTTCGGCCAAAAGATACTTCATGACCGCCGGCGTGCCCCCCACATGATGCAGATCTTCCTGGACATAGCGCCCACTTGGCTTGAGGTCCGCCAGATACGGTACCCGATCACTCACGGCTTGAAAATCGTCAATTGTCAATGGCACATCCACGGACCGGGCCATGGCGATCAAATGCAGGACGGCATTCGTGGAGCCTCCCAAAGCCATGATCACCACCATGGCATTTTCAAACGCTTCGCGAGTCATGATGTCGCGAGGCTTCAGATCCATTTCGAGCAATTTCAAGATCGCGGCCCCGGCACGATGACACTCGTCGATCTTCTCGGCGTCCTCCGCCGGAATCGAGGCACTATAGGGCAATGACATCCCCAACGCCTCGATCGCACTGGCCATCGTATTGGCGGTGTACATTCCGCCACACGCCCCCGCGCCGGGACACGACTTCCGCACGATTTCTTGGCGTTCTTCTTCGGTAATTACTCCTGCCACATATTGGCCGAAACATTGGAATGCGGAGACCACGTCCAGTTTTTCACCATCTTTGAAACCTGGTTTGATGGTCCCGCCATAGACCATCAAGGAAGGCCGATTCAAACGACCCATGGCAATCAAGCACCCTGGCATATTCTTGTCACATCCGGGCAAAGCGACACAGGCATCATACCACTGGGCGCCCATGATTGTTTCAATCGAGTCGGCGATGAGGTCCCGAGACTGCAGCGAATAACTCATCCCCTCCGTGCCCATTGAGATTCCATCGCTGACGCCGATCGTGTTGAATCGCATGCCCACCAGGCCTGCGTCGGACACCCCTTTCTTGACTTCGGCTGCCAATTTATCCAGGTGCATGTTGCACGGATTGCC
>JAGQPO010000670.1 GCA_020426665.1 Planctomycetales bacterium | reverse complement strand
TGAAGTCTTTATCGGCCGCGTCGGTCGCACCTATGAGTTTCTGGCATTGGCGACGGACTTGGCCGGTAACCGCGAAGTTCCGCCGGCCGGCCAGACCGCTGCAGACGACGGTACGACGACTTCATTGGGCGTCTTGCCGACGGTGGATTCAACGACTCGTCCGAACTTTGGGCAACCGTCGGTGCCGACCACCACCCCGTCAACCAACCCGTTGTTCGATAGCGCGGAGAACCTGATCCCGTCAACCGCATCGACGTCCAGTCCCGCGATCTTTGACGTGGTACTGCAACCGTTTACCGCGAAGCGATTTGCCGACGGGTTTGACATCACCGCGACCGGTGTGGCGACCAGCGGCATCGGTCCGATGGCGATCACCGAAACGCCCAACGGCGATATCTTGATCAGCGGTGGAACGGCGCGGAACCAGTTGTATTTGTTCACCGCCGACGGGGGAACCGCGTCGGGGACTTGGACGGAGCTGGATCACCCGATTTTCAATCTGATCTTTGACAACGACGGACGATTGTGGGCGACCACCGGCGGAGGTCCGTTGTTGCAGCTTGATCCGGTGGACGGCAACATCATCGCTGAATATGGCGACGGGTTAACGATGGGATTGGCGATTGATCCGGCAAACGGCGACGTGATCGTTGGGTCTCGCTACGGAGTCGAGCGATTTGATCCGGCCACCGGAACGTTCGAACGATTGAGCCGCGACCTGGATTTGCGCGTCGGCAGTTTGGCGTATGCCGACGATGGAACGCTGTACGGAGTTCAATGGCCGGAGCGAGATGCGGTCGTAAAATTCAATCCGCTCGGACGCGCCGAAACGGTTCTTTCATTCCAAACCCCGATCGATTCAATCGCCTTTGGCAAATCTGGGACGTCGATCGAAGGGCTGCTGTTTATCTCACACAACACCGGCAACTCAGGGTTTGGCCAGTCCGTCGCGACGGGTGAGAACAGTGAAATGACGATGGTCGATGTCGCGACGTTGCGACGTGTTGCGGTGGCCAGCGGAGGAACTCGCGGCGACGTGGTTTACACCACCAGCGATGGGCGCGTTCTGGTCAGTCAATCGGAACAGGTCGATGTGATCAGCCCGATCGCGGTTCCTGAAATCGTCGCGACCAATCCGGCCGAACAAACGATCGTTGCACTGCCGTTGGGCCTGGTCAGCGTGACATTCAGCGAAGACATGTTCACCGGCCTGGGCACGGAACTGGGGTCCGTCCTTAACCCGGGCAACTACGCGATTCGCGGCGACGGTTCGCTGCCCGCCGATCAACACCCGGTCATCACCGAAGTTCGCTACCACCAAGATTCGCGGACGGCCTACTTGTTCGTCCAAGGTTTCTCGACAGGCGACTTTACGTTGTACATCGGCCAGGGGATCGAAAGCGTTGGTGGATTCACGTTGCCGGCCGGTTACGAAGTTCACTTCAGCACCATCAGCGAGTTCTCTGCAAACGTCGATATCCAGTTGACCGGGACGCGTTTCGATCGTCAAACCCAAGCGATCACGTATGAGGTCCAGATAAGAAACGATGGTGATTACGACTTGTTATTGCCGATGAGTCTGGTGCTTGACCCAGCCGGCGGTGATGTCACCTCCGGCGGAGCGGTTCCCGGCCAGGTTGCGATTCCCGGTGCCGACGACCGCTGGCTGTTCGACTTGACGGCCAACGTTCCCGACGGCGTTCGATTGCAACCCGGTGAATCAACCACCGCAAAGACGATTCGATTGCTGGGACCGAACAACGTTTCGCCTGATTTCGTGCCGGGATTCTTGGCAACCGCTTCACCCAATCTGCGTCCCGGCTTTGATACCGATCCGATGCGGTTCGCGACAGCCGGCGCCTTGTACACGTACGATGCCGATGCAACCGATCCCGATGGCGTCGCGGTCGCGTATTTGCTTCGTCGTGGTCCGGAAGGGATGCAAGTGGATGCCGATACCGGAGTGGTTCAGTGGACTCCGGACGCTGGAATCGCCGAGGACCACGATGTAGTCTTGTACGCGTTCGATTCGCGCGGCGGATTCACATCGCAATCTTGGACGATTCGCGTGTCCGGCGGCAACCGAGCCCCCGAGTTTGTGCTGCCACCGGGCGAAGCACGAATGAGCGAAAATGAAACGCTGCAAGTGATCGTCAATGTCGATGATCGCGAAAACGATCCGATCGATCTGTGGGTCGAGAACATGCCGGCCGGTGCGTTTTTTGATCCGGCCGCGAAAACGCTGTGGTGGACTCCCGGCGAAAACGCCGCGGGGATTTACAAGAACGTCACGCTCGTTGCCAGCGACGGTGTGAATGTCACACGACACGCATTCGATTTACTGGTCAGCCAAGCCGATCGACCGCCGGTCATCGAAGTGATCCCCGAATTCACGCTGCGTCAAGGCGACGAATGGACGTATCGAATCGGTGCGTCCGATCCCGATGGCGATTCGTTATTGTTCACCAGCACCGACCTGCCTGCGGGGGCAACATTGGATGCCCGCGAAGGAACGTTGCGCTGGGTGGTTGGTTTTGATGTACCGTCGGCGCGAACGATTCCCATCACGGTGACCGCCAACGGCAAATCCGTTCACAGCCAAATCGATGTCGGTGTGATCAATGCGAACGGAGCGCCGAACTTTGATTCGATGCGAGGCTGGTCGGTCGAGGAAGGCCAAACCCTGGTCATCACGTCGTTCGCTTTTGATCCGGACCACCCCGATTTCGAATTGCCGGTGCGGCTTGAAAATGGCACACTCGATCCGCCGGGCGTCACCTCTCCGATCACGTATCGCGTCACCGGATTGCCGGACGGCGCAAGCTTTGATCCGGAAACGGCGACGTTGACTTGGACACCACGTTACGACCAATCCGGCGAATACACTGTGTTGTTCGAAGCGACCGATGATGGTGATTCCGTCAGCGACCCGATCACGGTCTCGTCGCGTGTACCGATTTCGGTTCGCGACATCAATCAAAGACCTGTCATCGATCCCGTCAGCAACCTGGTACTCAGCCGCGGAAACATCATCGACATTCCGGTGTCGGTATCGGACCCCGATGGCGACAACATCACCTTGGAAGCCGCCAACGGATTGCCGGGATTGCCGCTGCCGGAATTTGTGTCGTTTACCGACAACGGTAACGGTACGGGACTGTTTCATTTTGAGCCCGGAGCAGGTGACCGCGGCAATTACACACTTTCGTTGATCGCCAGCGACGACGGTAACGGTCACGGCCGCGGTCGCATTGAAACGGTCCAGTATGACTTTGTCGTCACGGTCCAATCGTTGAATGACCCGCCGCTGTTACAATCCGTTTCGTCGTTGGTTGTGCTGGCCGGTGATCTGTTGCGTCTGCCGATCAAGGCGACGGATATCGACCAAGAACCGCTGACGTTTTCGATGGTCGGCCTGCCGGGCGAAGCCCGATTGGTGGACGCGGCGCGCTACGGCGAAGCATTGTTGAACTGGGACCCGACGACGTCGGACATCGGCCAGTACAACGTCACCGTCACGGTCACCGACGAAGGCAACGGAGACATCTCGCGTTCGCTTTCGTCGTCACAATCGTTTGTTATTAATGTTCGTGACAACAATGCGGCACCGACGTTGACGGTTCCGGCCAATGCAACGGTCGACGAAGGCGGCACGTTGTCGGTCGTCTTTACCGCCAGCGATCCGGACAACGATACGATTCGGTTTACCGCCGATAACTTGCCGTCCGGCGCAACGATCGACCCCGTCACGGGAACTCTCGGTTGGTCGCCCACGTTTGACGATGCCGGTACGTACACGTTCAATGTCATCGCCAGCGACGGTTCATCATCCGATGTGAAACCGTTTACGATCACCATCGGTGCGGTTAATCGTGCACCGCGTTTGGCGTTTCCCGCGGCGCAGTACGCCCGCGAAGGAGTGTTCACCGAATTCCGAGTCACCGGCGCCGATTTCGACGGCGGCGCCCTTGTGCTGTCGGTGACCGATTTGCCCGACGGTGCATTGTTCGACGCCAGCACGGGCCGGTTCCGTTGGCAGCCGCGATTTGATCAAGCCGGTCGCTACGACGTGACATTCACGTTGACTGATTCTGAATCCGCAACGGACACGATCACGGTGCCGATTGTTGTCGAGAATGTCAATCGGGTTCCGGTGATCGAAAGCCGTCACCATCAAGTCGTCGTCGGAGAATTGTTGGACTTCACGATTGCCGGGACAGACCCCGATGCGGACGATACGTTGACATTCTCTGCCTATGGATTGCCCGAAGGAGCCACGATTGATCCGGCGACCGGTCGCATCACGTGGGTCCCCAATCCGGGTCAGTTGGGCCGGACTCTCGTTGACGTCCGCGCCAGCGACGGACTTGCCGAAACGAAACACGTTGTAGTGATCGATTCTGTTGCCAAGCCACAGTTGCCCGACGTACGTATCGTCACCACGCCGAGCTTCCCCGCGATGGCCGGGCAAACGGTACGCGTTCAAGTGATCGCCGACGGTTTCGCGCCGATTGATAAGGTGGAACTGACACTTGACGGTGTTCCCGTTGCTCTGGATTCAGCGGGGCGTGGTGAAATTGTTGCCGGATTGCCGGGCAAACAATCGTTGATCGCGACGGCGACCGATGAGGATGGATTTGTCGGGTCGGCCCAGGAAACTCTTCGCGTCCGTGACACGACCGACACGGACCCGCCTGTCTTGTCGCTTTCACTTGGCGGTGTGACGACGGCAATCGAACCGGTTGACTTGATCGCGTCGATTCTCGACAGCAATTTGGACGATTGGACCCTTGAGATTGCGGCGCGGAATTCAAACGATTTTCGCACCATCGCTGAAGGTGAAACAACGGGTGCCGGTTTGGTTCTGGCCACCATCGATCCGTCCACGCTGGCAAATGGCTTTTATACGTTGCGTTTACGTGCCCGCGACATCAGTGGACGAAGCAGCGCATCAACCATCGACTTGGCAATCAACACGTCTGTCAAAAGCGACGCCTTCGTGCGCACCGACATTGACGAAACAATCCTGGTCGGTGGCAAGTCGTTGGTGATCAGCCGCCAATATGACTCGCTGCAACAAAACGTCTCGGGGCAGTTGGGTGACGGATGGCGATTCACGTTCGGCCAGACACGACTGCAGCTGGGTGTCACGCCACAAGAACGCGCGGGCGGTGCAGACCCGGTTGCACTCGAAGCAATCGGAGTGTATTCGGGTCTTTCGCGCGGCGACCGCTTGTATCTGGATCTGCCCGACGGGACACGCGGCGGATTCACCTTCGATCCGACCTCTGTCCAGCCTTTCGCGCAGAACCAATCGTTGGTGTTTTATCGGCCGCATTGGGTCGCCGATCCGGGAATCGATTTCACGATCGATTCACTTGATCAATTGTTGGTTGCCGGTGGAAACCGCTTCTATGATCATGAAACCGGACAACCCTATCACCCGGCCAATCAAATACTCGGTACCGAAGCCTATCGATTGACCTATCCCGACGGAACGGTTGATGTGTTGTCCGGCGACGGACGCGTATCAAGCCGAATTTGGTCGGACGGCGAGGTCTGGCGATTCAGTGACAGTGGAATCGTGTTGCCCGGCAGCCAGTTTATTCCGATCATCAGTGATGATGCCGGCCGTGTCGTATCGATCCGGTTGCCGGCAAGTTTGTCCTCACTGGGCGATCTGCATTACAAGTACGATGAACAAGGGCGGCTGATCGAAGTCGCAGCCACCGGCATTCCGACGGCCGGCGGTTCGATACACCGCTACGGTTATGAATCGGCGGATGTCAATGCGCTGACGGTTGCCGTCAGTGCCGACGGAGACAACCGGTCGTATCCCGATGCAAACGAATTGACCGCCGATCTTGGGCGGGCCATCGATTTCGCCGGTCGGGAAGTCATTGGCGAAATCCAGGCCGGGCAAACGGATCAATACGCGTTCACGATCGATCAAGATCAATTGCGATCGACCAGCGAAAGAGTCGTCTGGGTGCGTGCGATGGTCCAGCGGTATCGCAGCACCTTCGTCGCGGACACACCAAGGATCGCCGGTCTGGATCCGATCGCACGCAGCGTCGACGGCGACCGCACCGTCGCGCTGTTCGCCATCGACCGAGCCGATCAATATCTGTTGCAGATCAATGGCGCCTCGGCGGAAGACGATGGACGCTATCAGCTTTATTTGGACGTCGTCGGTGACATCAACCGCGACGGTTCGGTTGACGGATTGGATAGCGGTTTGATTTTTGATTCGTTCGGAACGTTCGTCGGCGACTTGGACTACGACGCCCGAGCCGACTTCAACTCCGATGGCGTGATCAACGTTGCCGATTCTCAGCTGCTGGCGGCAAACTTTGGATTCACATCCGACTTCACCGCACTCGCGCTGTCCGATCGGTTTGTCACCAATCCACTGTTCCCGATCTATCAAGGCGATCCCATTTTTGGACCGCCTCCGACAACCGAAACGCCGGTCGATCCGTCAACGGGGTCTGACACGCGGATCACGCCGCCTCCGGCACCGCCGCAGCCGGTTGATCCACCCGTTCTGGTCCCCGTGCCGTTGGCGCCGATCGGCGGTGCTTCCTTCGGAATTCGTAACGGTCTGTTTGACGCCGCGGGTGACCAATGGTCGGTGTTGGGAGACGTCAGCTTCGACGGTGGCGCCGCAACACTTCGCGAAACCACAGGCCAGCGGACGTCTGTTCGCCAAGCGTTCTTCGTTCCCGATAACGCGTCGATTTTGCGGTTTGCGGTCAACGGTCTGTCATTAACGGCAACCGATGGACGTACGCCGGATGCACTGGAGGTCGCGCTGCTGGACGCAAACACGTTCGCGCCACTGGCCGGGCAATTAGGCATCGGCGACAGTGACGCGCTGCTGAATTTTGCCGCCGACGGATCGTACCTGGCGAGCGCCAACGTGACCGTCGGGAACGCCGACTCGAGTGATCCCTCGATCGATTTGGGAGGGATTGTCAGCGGCGGCCGATTGTTAGTGCAGATCGATTTGACCGGAGTCCCGACGGGAACACTTGCGGTACTTTCATTCGATCTGCTCTCATTCGCCGAATCACTCAGCGAAGTGACGATCGATAACGTGTTCCTGGTCACCGGCCCGTTGCGTTCACCGGTGGCCAATACCGACTTGGTTTCGACCGACGAAGACACTCCGGTGGTCGTGAACGTTTTGGCCAACGATGTGGACAACGAGTCCTTGCTCGATCCGAGGACGCTTCAAATCCATACCGGACCGTCGCACGGACAACTTTATATCACCTCGGATACCGGACACGTCACCTATTTACCGGACCGCGACTACTCCGGTAACGACTCGTTCACGTACACCGTCAAGGACGCAGACGGCTACGTTTCAAACGAAGCGTTCGTCAGTATCACGGTTGCACCGATCACCGATGATCCGCATCTTTCGACACAGAAAACCGCTGGTCCCCAAGATACGCCGTTGCCGTTGGTGATCGACGCTTCGGCAATGGATATCGACGGCAGCGAAGACGTCATGCTGACGATTCAGTCGTTGCCGCAGGGTGCGACGCTTAGCTCCGGTACGCGGGTCGCCGACGGGTACTACCGTTTGCGAGTCGACGAATTGACTGGATTGAATTTGATCCCGGCGGCGGGTTGGTCGGGGCAGGCCAATTTGGACGTCGGCGTCACCGCGGTGGATCAGTCTGCGGACCCGGTTTTCAAGAACGCAACGTTGGCCGTGACTGTCGATTCGGTCATCGTCGAACCGTTGTCGGTCACTGCTTTTGAAGTCAACCGCGGCGAAGATCAGCGGTCCGAGATTTACACGCTCGCCGTCACGTTCAATCAAGACGCTTGGATTGTCGATCCATCGTCGGACATTTTCGTGATCGACATCGATGGCGTCGAAACGCGGATCACGCCGTCACGCTACCATTATGATTCGGAAACGTTTGAATTATCCATCGATGTCGACGGATTGATTACTGGCGACAACCAATATTTCCTGGCCGTGCGCACGTCGGGAATCGCCAGTGCCGCCAACCGGTTGCAAACATTGGCGACCGGTCCGGAAATCGGCGGCGAGTATTTGCCACTGCCGTTTCATCGCTTGTTGGGTGACATCAACGGAAACAATGAAGTTGACGTCGAAGATTGGCAAGACATTCGGCTGAGCCTGAATTCAAACGCCGATTCGGATCGCTACCAACGCCATCGTGACTTGACCGGTGAAGGCATCATCGACCGGCATGATTTTGTTGTCTGGCGAAACCGTTTGGGTCTGACCACTGACAACGTCGCTCCGCAAATCATTGCCGCGGTGACGCTTCCCGGAAACGCCTTGCCGCTGATCCAATCGTTCCAAAGCAATGCCGAGTTGTCACTCGTAATCAATGACGTCAGCGACATCAGTTCGGTAACGATGTCGATCAACGGGTCGCCGACCATGGAAATCGTTGGCGAGTTGTCGGCCGATCGATCACTCCGGTTGCCTTTGGCGGATCTTTTCGCGCGTGTCGGGCAATCATATGGCGAAGGCGACCACACGTTGTCGTTGGTTGCCGTGGACAAGTTCGGTAATACTTCAGATCCATTTGAAGTCGAATTCACGATCGATGACACCGCGCCTCCGACTCCATCAAGTCCAGTCTTGCTACAGGACGACGGCAGCGAGGTCGTCGGCGTGACGGTCGCCGACCCCAACGTAACAATCCGCAGCGTCGGCGAGACCGGCAGCATCGTGCGGTTGTTCCGTGACGGTGAGGAAGTCGGGCTGGGAGTGGCACAAAGTCCAGTCGATTTCCCGATCAACCTGACCGGGCTTGGCGACGGTGTGTTCACGTTTACCGCCACCGCCGAAGATCCGTCCGGCAACCGTAGCGCCACATCCAGTACGCTGGAAATCAGTATCGATACGACTGCACCGATTATCAGCGCACTGGGCCTTGATCCGGCCTCCGACACCGGAACGATCGGCGACCAAACGACGGATAATGATGTGGTGACGTTGATCGGAACGACTGAACCGGGGTCAACGGTGACATTGTTGGAGCCGATGATCAGCACAACGGCTGACGGAGCCGGCAATTTTTCCTTGACCGGCGTTCCGCTTCGTTTTGGTCCCAACGCGTTAACGATTTCGGCCGCGGATTCACTCGGCAATGCGCGCCAACGCAGCATCAATTTATTCCGACCGCGTCTTGAATCGAACGCCCCAACGATCGCGCTGGCACTGGCCGAGGACACCGGGTTGTACTTCAACGATGCGGTGACGTCGCGGTCGTCCGTTTCCGGTGCGATTTCTGACGAATCGGCGATTGCGGGATTGTTTCTTTCTGCCGACGTCGTCGGATCCCAGACGTCGACCGCTCGATCGTTTGGTCCAGTGGATGTGACCGGGTTTTTGACTGGAACAACGTTTGCGCTGTCGCCGTCGGACATCATGGCAGCGATCGGGCAACCACTCGATGATGGTGCGGTGACGATCTCGGTGTACGCCGTCGATGTTTACGATAACACGTCTGCGCCGCAGTCGGTTGGTTTTACGTTGGACACCTCCGCGCCGGCCGCGCCGACCAATTTGATGTTAGCGCCGGAGTCGGATTTCGGCCGCAGCGACAACGATGCGATCACCTACGCGACGAAGTTGTCGTTGACAATGGGCATTGCCGAACAAGCGACCGTCGACGTGTTTGTCGATGGAGTTTCGCATGCGCATTTCATGATGCCCGGTGGATCGAGCGAAGTCACGCTGACGGGGCTGGACGAGGGAACGCGTTTGATCACGGCGACCATCACAGACCTTGCCGGCAACGTCAGCACGCTCAGCGATTCACTGTCGGTACTGATCGATACAACGTCTCCCGATACGTTGACATCGGAGATTGTATTGCCGGGGCTCGGGTCAGACTCGGGCAGCGTGACCGGTGTGACCGAAGGCGACGCGACGGTGTTCTTGTATCGAGGGCTGGACTCACAAACGATCATCGCTGAAACGATTTCTGCTGCCGACGGAAGCTTCCGTTTTGACGGCGTGAAGCTGAGAAACGGGTTGAATCGTTTTCGAGTCGTCGCCGAAGACTTGGCCGGTAATCCGATCGAAATCGAAGTCTCAACAACCTACGAGGCACCGGATTTGTCGCCGCCGGAGATCGGTGTCGCATTGGCAAACGACACGGGAGCATTCTCCGACGACTTGTTGACGAAGGATGCGACCGTCACCGGTATCGTCGATGATGCCAGTCGCATCGCCAGTTTCCAAGTCAGCGTCGCCGGCGGTCCGTTCGTCAACACGCTTGGATCGTTGCGCGACAACGCGTTCACACTGGACCGTTCGGTTCTGGAATCGATTGCGGGACGTCGGCTGGTCGATGGGCAAAATACCGTTCGACTTCGCGCGACCGACATCGTTGGTCACGTTTCCGATGTCGTTGAATTTTCGTTTGTGTTGGACACGACTCGTCCCGACACGCCGACTCCTTTGGTGTTGGATGCGGCAACTGACTCTGGAACTCCGGGTGACGGTATCACCAACAGCCCGACATTGACGTTCACGACCAGCACCGTTGCCAATGACGCCGAAGTCGTCTTGTTTGTCGACGGACAACCTGTCGATCGTGCGGCGGCCGGCGGAGACGTGACGTTGAGCGTTAGTACGCTAGCGGGGCGCCATCGTTACGTGGCACAGACAATCGACAACGCGGGTAACGTCAGCTTCTTTACCGCTCCCCGGTTCGTCACCTTTGACGATACCTTTGTCACACCAACCGTCGGATTGATCGCCCAGCACCAACGTCTTGATTTGGGCAGTTCGCTGCATACCACAACCTCTCCGGTGACGCTGGTCGGCGCTGCAGAATCAGGAACACGACTGGAAGTACTGGGGCGACCGAATTTTGCCGACGCAGGCGATTTGGATCGATTCCAAATTGAAGGCGTCCAATTAGTGCCGGGCGTGAATCAGTTGCAAATTCTGGCAACCGATCCGGCAGGGAACTCCGCAACCGTCAGCCTGGAAGTGATTTTCATCGACGCCGACGGACCGCAGTTTGACTTGGACTTGGTCAACGACACCGGCCGCAGCGATTCCGACAACCGTACCCAAGACCCGACAATCGGCGGAACCATTCGCGATGCGTCCGACGTCGCATCGCTATTCGGATCACTTGACGGACGCGCAGCGGTGGACATTACATCGGCGCTTAACGAGGACCTGTTGTCGATCGACTTGGCAAGATTGGAAACGCTGTTCGGCGGCACCTTGCCCGACGGTCGACATTTGCTTTCCCTGGTTGCCACCGATATCGCCGGCAATGCGTCCATGGCCGAGTTGCAATTTGACTTGGATCGCACAGGGCCACCGATTCAAACGCCGCCGGACTTGTTGACCGCAAGTGACCTGGGGCACGACAGCTTTGACAACCTGACTGCTGATCCCGAGCCGACGATTCGGATGTTTGCCGAGCGTGGTGCACTGGTGAAGTTCTACCTTGATGACAACTTCGTCGGTGAAGTCCTTTCAACCGGCGTCGCCCAGTACACCTTTCCGGCACTTGATTCGGGCATCTACAACGTGACGGCAACGATCGAGGACGCCGCCGGTAACCTGGCCGGCCCGTCGGACCCGCTGGTCATTTCGATCGACACCGAACCACCGGCCGACATCACGCTGGAGATGTTTGCCATTCATCAAAGTAGTGTTCGTGCCAACCACACGACGGACGACCAGGTCAATCTGGCCGGAACGGCCGAACCGGGCAGCCGCATCACGATGACCGGCCAAAACGAAATGCCGATCGTCGATGCGTTGGGCCGGTTTTTCTTTGTTGTCGATCTGAATGTCGGCGACAATGAATTTTTGGTCACCTCCGAAGACCCGGCGGGTAACGTCACGGAGCGAACCTTTGTGTTCACGCGAGGCGAATTGTTACCGCCCACGTTCACGTTCAATGTCGTCGACCAAGGTAGTCTGACACCGCCCTTGATCCAGGGACAACTGCGATCCGAGAACCCGATTGTCGGCGCCATCGTCAGCACCGACCCGACCTTCAACCGCGGTGTGTTCGATCTGACCGCGTTCATGTCGGGTGAACAGTTCACACTCGATGCGACCGATATGGAAGTGATCAATGGCGCCCCGTTTGTCGACGGCGATCACTCGCTGTATTTCGTAGCCGCGGATTCGGTGGGACGTCAAAGCGATCCGACCGAAGTCACTTGGACACGCGATTCACAGTCCCAGCCAAACCTTGTAACGAGCGTGACGCCCATCGGAAACGACTATCGATATGTCATCACCGCAACGGGCGCGACGGACATTTCGCAGCGTTTGGATTCGATCATTGTCCCGATGCCGATCGATGTGGTCGCAACCGATTTCGTGGTCCCGTCCGGATGGAGCGTCACCTATGCGCCGTCGGATGACTCGATTGTTTTGACCGCCATTGATCCATTGATCGACGGACTAAGTGGTAACAACCAGATCACATTCAGCTACACCGCTGCCACGGCTCCGACACCGGGCGAAGCGACGATGACGTTGGCTGATTTATCGCAAGGTCAAACCACGCGAGCCGTTTCGGTCATGTTGCAAACTCCTACGGCGGGCAGCGTCTTTGCCGTGACCGATTACTACAGTCTTACCGCATCAGAAATACTGTCCGTCGACGCTTCGATCGGTGTTCGTTCCAACGACTCAGTTGGCGTTTCAACGGTCGAACAGTTTGACGCAGTCTCGCGTTGGGGCGCGTCGGTCGATGTCGCCGCCGACGGCAGTTTCACCTTTTCTCCCGGCGGAGTGTTTGACGGCCTCGCCAGCGGTGAAACGGTAATCGACAGTTTCACGTACTCCTTGCGTGACAGCGGCAACCAGTTGGCCACTGCCACAGTCTACATGACCGTCAGCGGACTGAACCAATCGCCGACGGCGGTCGATGACACACCATCGGAAGCTACGCCGACCCTGTTCACTCGCGCCGGTACACCGATCGCTATCAATCCGTCCGATCTGACACTGAACGATTGGGATGTCAACATCAACGATCGATTGACCGTCACGTCGATCGACGGGGTCAGTCAGCAAGGTGCAACCATCAGCTTCGTGGACGGGAACTTCGTTTACGATCCGACCGGTGTTGCCGCGTTTGATTCGTTGCCCGCCGGCGATCATTTACTGGATCAATTTACGTACACGATCAGTGATCCCGAGGGTCTGACCGATTCGGCGGTCGCACAGATTTGGGTGCAAAGTCCGGTCAACTTAGTGCCCGTCGCCAGTCCGACCGCGCTGACCGTTTCCGAAGACGGTGATGTCGACCCGGCAACGTTCCAATCGCTGCTGACCGGCGCCGGCGATTCCGATCGATTGCCAGGCGACCCGCCCTTGGCGATGGTTCAAGAAACGGTGACCAGCGTCAAAGGCGCCAGCGTGACGATCGCCGCCGATGGAACGTTCGTTTATGACGCCTCGGGTGCTGCCGCGATCGACGGACTCTCTTCGGGTGAAACAACCGACGACAGCTTCATGGCCCGAGTGACGGACGGGTTCGATCCTTCCGCGCCCGTGATGATCACCTTGTTGGTCACGGGGATCAACGACGCGCCCAACGCCGTGGATGATCTGTACACAGGCGTGTCGGCAAATGGACTGCTGAGCACAACGATCATCAACGGCGTGCTGGCCAATGACACCGACGTCGATTCGCCGTCGCCGCTGGTGGTCGACCCCAGTCAAACGGAAACGTTCAGTGTCGGCGGTGCTCGGGTCACGCTGCGGCCCGACGGAACATTCGATTACGACCCGGCAGGGGCGTTTGCCGAATTGGCCGAAGGCGAAACCGCGATCGATACGTTTACCTATGTGGTACTGGACGATCGCGGCGCGGAATCCATCGCCACGGTGTCGATCGAAGTGATCGGAGTGGACGACGCTCCGATTGCGGGAACCGACGGCATTGAAAAAGGATTTTGGACCGTCGCATCCCAGAAGATCGAAATTCCCGCATCGTCCGGAGTGCTTGTCAACGATTACGATCCCGATGCGGCCAGTAACGGAACCATCCTGGAAGCGTCTTTTGACGGATTCAGTCAATATGGCGCACGCGTGATCGTCCATGCGGATGGCAGTTTCAGCTATGACCCGACGGTCAGTGCGGCAATCGCCCAATTGCAGGCCGACGGAATCGACGTGGTGGATACTTTCACGTACACGATCCGCGAAGTCATCGCGCCGCCGCCGCCGGGTGCAATCGGATCGGACGACGATCCTGTCGACGCCGATCCGCCGCAAGCCAGCAGCGAAGGTGTCGTCGAAGTCATTTTGCGTGCCCGTCCGTCGAACTACAGTTTCGATTTGGTCGCCGACCAGATCGGTGACATTGGCGGCGGCGTGTCGATCAATAACAAAGGCAACGTCGCGTTCCAGACGACCAACAACGGAAGCGATTATCTGTACATCTGGAGTGACGATACCGGGCCGCTGTCACTGGTGCCCGAAGGATTTGTCAGCGGCGGGCAATCGGTCTCGCAGCCCCCTAATAATGGAACCGGCGGAATTCCCAGTGCCCTGTTCAGCCACGTTGTTCAAATCAACGACGACGATCGAGTTTTTGCGCAGCGGCAATTGAACGCCAACGCGCTGTTGGGCATGCCGATCATGGGTGTGCCGATTCTGACGTTCACCGACGTGGCGTTGACGTACGCCGAACTTTGGAATGGAGGTCGCGTACTGGGCGGCGATCGTTACGGGACGCCACGTCAAATCGGTGTAGGCGACTTGGGAATCGCCAATGCCGGGTTGCGTTGGGGCAACCCACAAATGCTGGACCTGCAACTGGTCACGCTTTTGGGCGGGCTGTTGCCCGGTGCGATCGGTTTTGCGATCAGCGCCCAATTCCAACTGGTGCCACGGATCTGGACGCTGAACCCTGTCTGGGCGAGCGCCTATTACACGCCGGTCAATCCGGTATGGAACGTCTTCCAAGATCCCGACAATTTCGACTTTGACGTCCTGAATGCCGTCTCGTTGGCAACGTCGTTGGTGCCGATTTGGGTTCCCCAGTTGTACGTCACACCCTTTATTGCAATCTACCCGAGCACCGCGTCGGTCAATAACGCCGGTCAATCAATCTTTGTCGCCAGCACGAACAACAGTGAAACGGAACCCGGATTGAAATTGGTGACTTACGGTCACGAAGGACGAAAACCCTACACATCCATCCCGATCGACCAACCGGTGTCGTTCGCCATGATGGCTGATACCGGGCACAGCGTGTTCACGACCGACGGCGCAGTCACCATCGTTGACTTTGATTTGAATGAAACCAGCAGCGGTGATTTCATCAGCGCCGGTGACCAGGCCGCAATCAGCGACTCCGGCTATGTCGCCGTTGCAGGCGAAGGCCCGATGGGCGAAGGCGTTTACGTTATCAATGCCGAAGACGGAAAATGGGCCAAAGTTGTCGGCATCTCCGGCGATGGGACGTTGGACGCCAACGAAGTCGACGTCAACGGCGACGACGTCGGATCGATCGAAGCGATTTTGCCCGGACCGATCGGGATCAACGGGCCGAAGGTCGGCGACCAACCTGGTACTCCTTACTTCACCATCACCTTTATGGCGATGAGTGAAGGAAAAGAGAGTCTGCAAGCGGTCAGCTTCTTCCCCGGCGAACTGAAAAACGACTCACTGTTCCGGCCGCTGTTCATCGGGCTGAACCGTGTCGTCACGCTGGGAGAATCGCTGCCGGGTATCGGCACGATTTCCGAGATTCGAGGTTTCGACATCATCAACAACTCCGGCCAAATCGTCTTTACCGACGGGCAGAAAGTTGTTCGCGCGAATCCGCCGCTGAATGCGACCGGTGACCTGATTTATGCATTTGAACGGCGAAACATCAGCGAGAACGAAGTCTTTCGGCGCGACGGCGGCGCGGCGGTCGCGCGGTTTATCGCCGGTGATCCCATGGCAACCGCAGGACAGTTTTCTGCCGTGATCGATTTTGGTGATGGGACAACGGGGACCGGCATGATCGTACCGATCGACGATCTGCCGTTGGGGTTTGAAGTCGTTGCCGAACATCAATACGATCGCGAAGGGCCTTATGCGATCACGGTTCAAATCACGGATAACAACAACCGAACCGGCGGCGTTGCTGTCTCCCTTGCCAATATCGTCAACACCGTGAACGAAGAGGACATCGAAAAATTGGTCCTGGTCGACGACGAAGGGAACGCGATCGAACCGACGATTCAAAGCTACGCGTCTCCCCTGGCACCGCAAAACGACCAGGGCGGCGGAGATCGATGTCAAGTCGCACCGCCCAGTGACGAAGAAATCAAATCGGCCGGATTGTCGACGCGGGCGACGCTGGATCGTTCGACCGGAAACTTTGATGTCGTCTCGGTCGGCTACGGTGGCTTCATATACTCCTACGGCTTGGCCACCGCGGGCAGCAACGGTCAGGGCGAACCCAACGCCAGCCAATCCGGCGGCGGGTCGGCAATCAACATTCGCAAGGTGCTCGCCAGCGGCAAGTTGGATCCGATCGCGTTTTCCACCGATGCATTTCAAGTTGAACGATACGAAACCGGTTTCGACGGTGCGAGCCGGGGAGCAAGTTGTTTCAGCACCACTTCGATCTCCGAGGTGTCCGACACCGAGGTCCACTCCGAAAGCTACTTCGTCGACGAAAAAACTTACGAGGACGGAACATTCGACTGGGTGCTGACGACAGACAAATCCAGCACCTACCTGACCAGTGGCGAACGGTTCGTCGACGGCGATCTGCAATCACAAATCGACAGCCTGATCGGCGGCAGCGGATCCGCATTTGTCGGTGACTTTGTCGTCCGCGGCACAGAGACAAGCCACGAAGTGCTGCGCGAAT
>JAGQPO010000669.1 GCA_020426665.1 Planctomycetales bacterium | reverse complement strand
AGTGCCGATCCAAATCGTAGACACCGATTTCATCCGGACGACGACCGGTCATGATCGACGCCCGTGTCGGATTGCACAGCGGCAATTGGTTGTACGCGTTCAAAAAGCAAACGCCTGACGCCGCAAGCCGATCAATGTTCGGCGTCTTGGCCAGCGAGTCCCCATAGCACCCCAAGGTGCATGCCAAGTCGTCAACCGCGATGAACAGGACGTTGGGTTGATGGGCGGCCTTGGCAGTGCAGAAAACGGAACAGCCCCCTACCACAGCAACGGCCGAAAAGATGAACGTTCGTGGAAACATCGCCGGAACTCCTTGCATGTGACTGGTCGGGCCAATCTGATAATCGGATCGGACCGATCAGTCTGATCTGTCCAATCCGACGGATCAACCGCCCGACGGATCAACCGTTTGTCCAATCGGACTGATCCGACGAATCGATGGCCCCATAGAACCGCGTCCTCAAAACCGGCCCTGGCGTTGGGTCAGGTATTCTGTCAGCGCGGTATCGAACGGCATGCTGGTGTCCAGCGGAACGTAGTCGATTTGCAGCTTGCTGCAACCTTCGCGATAGGCGTCGCGAAATTCGGCCAGCGCGGCCAAGTAGTCGTCACGGAAACCGGTCGCGTCGACGGAAACGCTTTTCCCTGATTCAGAATCTGTAAACTGGACCGGGCCGTCGTAGGGAAATTCCACTTCGGCGGCATCCAACACGTGAAAAACGATGACGTCATTGCCGCTGTGTCGCAAGCGTGCCAGCGCCGAGACGACTTCGTCGATCTGTTCTTGCCAACTTTTGTCAGCGTCTTCGGCCGGCCACAGATCACTGAACAACATCACAAGTGAGTGTTGTTTCAACATCGCCGCGACTTGTGTGAGTGCGGCGGGGACATTTGTCGAGCCGGCGGGTTTTAGATTGGAAAGCCGTGCCATGACATCACCCAGATGTCCGCGTCGCGAACGCGCCGGCAACGAGGCGTGGACCTTTTCGTCAAACGTGATCAATCCCACCGGGTCTTGTTGCATGATCATCAAATACGTCAATGCCGCAGCCAGGCAGGTGACGTATTCGAACTTCGTCATCGACTGGCTTTCGGTAAATCCCATCGACGACGAAAGGTCGATCACCAGATACCCGATCAGGTTGGTTTCCGATTCGAAGCGTTTGACAAAGTATTTGTCGGTTTTTGCGTAAACCAACCAATCGATCAACTTCGGATCGTCGCCGCGGTTGTAACGCCGATGTTCGCTGAACTGGACAGAGAAACCATGGAACGGGCTGCTATGCAACCCTTGCAGGAAACCTCGCACGACCATCCGGGCGCGCAGGTCCAGCCGCTTGATTTGCTGCAACGCTTCGGGCGAAAGCAAGCTGGTCATTTGGAAAGTTTGTCGGGCTTCGGCGGTTGGATGTCGTCCAGGAGTCTCTTGACCAGCGAATCGCTGTCCATGCCTTCGGCGGTCGCTTGGAAGTTGGTTCCGATCCGATGGCGCAGAACGGGCAGTGCGATCCTGCGCACGTCGTTGACATCGACACTGAAACGGCCTTCCATCGCCGCGATCGCCTTTGCACCGGCGATCAAGTTCTGGCCGGCACGCGGACCGGCACCAAAGTCAACCAGTTCACGAATGTACGGCGGCGACGTTTCGTCCGACGGCCGAGTCGCACGCACGAGTCCGGCGACGTATTTGATCACAAACGGATTGACCGCAACGCTGGTGACCAATTGTTGGACATTCAAAATCGCCCGCGCCGACAAAACCTTGTTGACCGTCGCCGTTTCACCGCGCGTTGTCGTCGTCAAAATCTGCTCCTCCTCGGCCGCCGACGGGTAATCCAATTTGATATTGAACATGAATCGGTCAAGCTGGGCTTCGGGCAGCGGATACGTGCCTTCCTGTTCGATCGGGTT
>JAGQPO010000668.1 GCA_020426665.1 Planctomycetales bacterium | reverse complement strand
ACCGAACGAAAAGATCTGTCCGACGTTAGAGAGGGTGTCCCCGAAAGCGAACGCGATGAACACGACGGGAAAATCTGGTTACTGAAAGTAAATCCGGGCGACTCCGAAAATGTAGATCTCCAGTGGGACAGGGCACTGTCGATTGAAATAGCCTGGCAAGGCGAATTGATACCCGAAGGCGGCGAAACCATATCGCTTGAGGCGGGATTGTTCACACCGCTGAACACAAAAAATCTAAAACCCGTGCCTTACTCTGCGGTCGCGCCAAAGGTTGCTGCGGTCACGCTCGTCGATGACTTGTCCGCGCAGTCGGAAATCATGCAGCGGACCATGTTGTTCGGCGACGCGGCAACCACCGGACCATCGTCTCCTAGGCTCGTGATCCGTCCGCCGGAGGGCGAGACATCGACCATTCCAAACGTGATCGTATTCGAAGCCACTGATGACGAAACGATCGACATCCCACTCCCGACAGTTTCCGGGCAACTTGGACTCTCGGTCATCCTCCTGAAGTACATGCTCAATGGCCAAACCATCGCAACAGGTCGACAAATAATATCTACATGACACTTCCGGGCGACCAAAAATGCACCAGTATTCGAGCATCACGAACTCATGCAGGTCACGGGTGTGCGACAGCCACTACCAACCGGGCAAGAATGGAGGGGAAAACCGTCACGCCGAAAAAGATAAGGTGCCGCCATCAATCGTCTCATCATCAACCGAATCCCATCTCCAAATACTAGCAGCCTTCAATACTACATCGGCAAAATCATCGCCTGCACAAATGCGCCAGAATCGCCAGTTGCATCTTTGTTTATACGCATTTTTAGGGCCAGCATTCCAGAATGCTTTCTGCAATGCCATCTTCGCCACATGAACTCAAACTATCGGAACGAAGTTGAACCTGGGCGGCACAAACATTGCAACCCACATTTCTTCACGACATAGCTGAGGTTATCGGACCTTCAAGCTAGCCGCGATCGCTGCGACCAGCAGAACCGGTAAGCTTCTTGAAGCGGCGGCGCTGTTTGTCCCAGTTGGGTTCGGCGGCGATCGGGCGGATTTGACGCTCGGTGATGGGCGCTCGGCCGTTGAAATAGGGCTTTAGGAAGAGCAGCTCTTCTTGTAGATCCGGGGCGAGATTGCAGAGGTTCATGATTTGGCTGAGGCGAGCTCGTGTCACTTGGCCAGCTCGGGCCAAGTCGGCTTGCGATCGGAGACGGCCCGTTGCCAAAGCGTGGTCGAAGTGGATGGCGAGTGCCATCAGCCGGGAGAGCCTCGGCAGTTGGCCAGTTGTGGGCCGCGGTGGAGCCGCACCGGCGCGAAGTTCGCGGGCTCCGCGATCCGCACGGGCAACGTGAAACGTGCGGCGTATCGCCGACGTGCGCGGCGGTGTTTCGTTTGAGTTGTTCGATAGGTCGCTCAATTCAAAGTCTCCGTAATGTGGCGGGCAAAGTTGCCGTCCTGGCCGAGTGACGCGAGTCCGGCGGGATGGAAGGTGATATCAAGCGTGCCCTCAACGCCGTCGTAGTCGATCCGTTCGATCAACAATTCCATCAGTCGGCAACGTTCTCTCGGTGGGATCGTGTCCCAAGCTTTGTCCAGTTCACCGAGGGTCTTGCGGATCGATGCATGGCTGACGCGAATCGGCCGATGGTTGTCGATGGCTTCACGCAGCTCCTTCAATCGTGCTTCGCTTTTATCAATGCGTGATTGCGTTGCTTCAATCAAGTCAGGGCTAGCGGCCGTTGCGACAAGGTGAGTCATCTCGGCGTGGTC
>JAGQPO010000667.1 GCA_020426665.1 Planctomycetales bacterium | reverse complement strand
CGTTCTTCGCGACCGCTCTTTTCGACGACGTAGGGGATCAATGGCATATCAGGATTCTTCGTAAGGTTGACTGGTTAGGGAAACGCATGCAGCGGACGGATCAATCCTGGTCTTCCGCTTCATCAATCACCGGTTTGGTCAGGATGTCATCCACCAAGCCGTACTCTTTGGCCTCTTCGGCGCCCAGAAAAAAGTCACGGTCGGTATCACCGGCAATTTTCTCGACCGACTGACCGCTGTGGTTTGAGATGATCTTGTTCAAGACGTCTCGATAACGAAACATCTCTGCGGCTTGAATTTCGATGTCGCTGACTTGACCGCCGACGCCGCCCATCGGTTGGTGCATCATGACGCGGCTGTTGGGCAAACAATACCGTTTGCCTTTCGTCCCGCCGACCAGCAACACCGCCGCGCCGCTGCACGCTTCGCCCACACAGTAGGTTGCGACGGGGCACGACAGGATTTGCATCGTGTCATAAATCGCTAGCGTCGCGGTCACGCTGCCGCCGGGCGAGTTGATGTAGAAATGAATGTCCTTGCGGCGATTTTCACTCTGCAGATATAGCAACTTCATGACCAATTCGTTGGCGTTGCCGTAGTGAATCTCGCCTTGCAAAAACACGATACGGTTTTCGAGTAACAAATCGCCCAGAGTCAGCTGCCGCTGACGCTGGTAACTCTGGTAGGCGTGACTACCGGAAATCTGGTTGCCCGAGAACTCTCTCGCGGCAAACGGGGACGTTAGCGGTGAATCCATAAAGTGTCTTTGTGAGTTAAAAGCAGCGGAATCGCATCGGACGTGCGGACGACGATCGTTTTGTCGACCGTTTGATGATCGAGTAGTGTTCGCATCTTGCGAGAATCTGACAAGACCAGTGCCGGGGTACGCAAGATCAGTCTGTGAAGTAACGTGCCAGCAAATCTGGATGCAAGCCCATCCGCAAATGGAATGCCAAAACGACGGGAGTCCCCTATCTTGACACTCCAGGCATTGACCGTCCCCCGGTTCTGCACGCCGGCTCCCTTTGTCAGTCCGCGAACAGTCCAGCGAAGTTGGCCGGTGTACTAGCACTTCGCCCAGACTTACTCTTAGAGTAGCGGAACTGGTGCGTGAGCTTCGGTCGGAACCAGGAGTCGTCGAAACTCTTGACGAGTTCCGCTACGGCTGGAATCCTCCTACATAATTGTGACGGAACACTAGCGTTTTCGGCCACTTTGGCAAAGATCATTGCCGGATTTGGCTGGCGCCGCTGCCATGCTGACAACCCGATTTTCGCCTCAAATCATCGCGGGAGCACCGAATAGACATGTCAAACGAACCCGCCGATAAATCGCAGTGTCCGACCTGTGGAAAACGCTTCCGAATGGACGAAACTGACGCGCCGCCGTTTTGCTGCGAACGTTGCCGTCTGATCGATCTGGGCCGCTGGCTGGACGAAGACATCGGTCTGCCCCACGAGGAAGACGAGTCGCCAAAAACGATCGATCCGGATCTCACTCGATAGCGACCTTTACATTCTTGCCCAAACCGGCGAGACTGTTCATTCGTAGCGAAGCCTTTCCCGCATAGCGTGTGGGAAAGGTTTCTTTTTTTTCAGCGACCAGTGGAGAGTGTGATGGTTGAATCGGTGCCGATGACCCGTGAGGGATACAACAAGATCAAGGCCGAAATCGAGCACCTTGAACACGAAGTCATGCCAGAAATCGCGGCAAAAATCGCTACTGCGCGCGAGGAAGGCGACCTCAAGGAAAACGCCGAATACCA
>JAGQPO010000666.1 GCA_020426665.1 Planctomycetales bacterium | reverse complement strand
CTCTGGCATCCAGCTATGTCTTGAATTACGGCGACGGCGTACACAAGGTCTTTTACGGACTGAGTGACTGGCCAAGTCGGAACGATACGAATGCGGCAATGACCGCAAATGCCAGTCGACGCGGCATGTTTGCTCGCCAACAAGAGTTGAAGTTTCGCGACATATTGGATGGACTCTCCAACACGTTGATGGTTGCAGAATCAAAGATGGTTGGAACGCCGGTTGCGAAAGAGGTGGCCGGGTTGGCATCCAATCCGTCACTTGCGATCGCTGCACAACAGGGCGACAAGTTTTGGCCCGCCGACCGGGACGCGCGGTGGTGTGACGGGTTGTTGCGATCGACCGGCTTTCAAACCATCTTGCCACCGGATTCACCGTCCGCAACGGCGGACGATGGTGACCAGTCGGCAGTGATATCGGCGTCCAGTCATCACGGCGGTGGAACACATGTCGTCTTTGGCGACGGTGCGGTAAAGTTCATCACCAGTTCGATTGATGCCGGTGATCCAACCGCAAAAAGCGTCGGACTCGATCGAGAAAACAGCAATTCACTTGCACCGCCTGGATCAAAAAGTCCCTATGGACTTTGGGGAGCGCTGGGCACCAGGGCAAGCAAGGAAACGATCGATGTTCGATTGGATGGAGGCAACAGTTCGATCACGGCACCACGCCGGATGATGTCGGAGCTGGAATTGCAGGAAGTCCGTAAGAAACCGATTCGGACTTGGACCGCGGCCGGCGGCAGGGGGACGATGCAGGGGTGGCTCGTTTCGTGCAGCAAAAGCGGGGACGTTGTGTTGGTTAACGAATCTGGCGATGTCAAACGCGTGACGCTATCGGATCTGATCGGAGAAGATGCCTACTTCATCGTCGAGTCTTTGCTTGCCGAACGAGTGACCGCCGGCAAGGTGCTTCAGTCTCAATTGGAAGAGGCGGTGGGAATGCTGGAAAAGAAAGATTTCAGCGGCTTTTTGAAATCGTTCGTTGATGCTACCCAATTGGACGTTCGAGAAATCACGGAAGTCAGCACGGCGGTTTATAAACAACGCGGCATGTTGATTCAGGCGTTTGATGACGCGATCGGGGTCTGCCAAATCGGTCAGGTTCCAATTCAGTCCGACGATAACACGATGGTCGTGGATTTTGGTCGCGGATCTGGAGGCGCTATTCGTCTTCGCATGCAGTATTCCGGCGGCCGTTGGTACTTATCTGCGAAACGGTAATCGGACCGCGTTGCATCTCTCCACCATCTTCCCTTGCTTCTAGATCGTCATGAATAATCAGTCGGCTCGATTCGCTAGCGCTTTAGCAATTATTGTTTGCGTAGCATTAACATTGATGTTGGTGCCCAAAGCGATCATCAAACAACGTGACCTCGCGCGGTCTTCGGCGTGCGCGAACAATTTGAAAATGATCGGATTGGCGTTCCACAATTATCATTCGGCTTACAAGCAACTTCCCGCTGGGACCGGCGGGACGACGGGGAATGATGACCCGGCCAAGAGCAATCAAGGAATGCTTGGGCCGCTCGTGGGGATTCTTCCCTTTGCCGAGCAGCAGGCGTTGTGGGAGCAAATCTCCAATCCATCGATGGATGCCAAGAGCGGGACTGTGTTTCCGTCGATGGGACCGATCCCGTTGTTTGATGAAACGGTTTACAAACCTTGGTCTCGAGGACCGGACCTTTACCGTTGCCCCGACGCCGGCCCGGCCAAAGCAGGTGGAGCGGCGCCAGTCATTCATTCATTGGAGGCGCCCCTGGGCAGTGGAACGGTTCACGCCAACTACGTTGCCTGCTATGGAGACGGAACGTTCATGCAAGGTGAAATCGCGTTTGGCAATTTGACCAATGACGTGGCTCAGCGACGAATGGCATCAAACCGGGGCGCGTTCATGACCAGCAAGGAAATGAAATTCCGTGATTTCCTGGACGGGTTGTCCAACACCATCATGTTTTCTGAAACGGTTGCCGGTGGTGACCAGAATCCACAAAAAAGCCAAATCATTCGTGACGTGGTTGGGCTTAGCAAAGTCCCGGCGCTATGTCTTCGTACAGCTTCGAAAGGGCAGCCCCAGTTTTGGAGTTTTAATCGAGGCGCGCGTTGGTGCGACGGCCGCCCGGTGTACACGGGATTTCAAACGGTGCTGCCCCCCAACTCTCCGTCATGCACATCCGAGTTGGGTATTGATGACCCAATTGTTTCGGCAAGCAGCACCCACGCCGGTGGAGTTCAGGTGTTGATGGCCGACGGCGCCGTCGTCTTTATCTCCGATTCCATCGACGCCGGCGATTCAACCAAGGGAGGTGTTGCAATCGGGGAGGGTTATTCGCGGCCCGGTGATCAAAGTCCGTATGGATTGTGGGGCGCACTGGGGTCACGTGCGAGTAAGGAAATCGTTGACGGAGCACGCCGTGACTTCGTTGCTGTGCAGACGGGGCAGAGTCCGTTGAATTTTTCGGCGCCATCAAGGGCTAATCTCTCGGTTTGGACGGACCGAAAAACAAAGACAAGGCTGCGGGCTGAGTTTTTGGAGATCCGTGACAAGAATACGATCCGGTTAAAACATTCGTCCGGGTCGATCCACGAAGTTCCGCTTCAATCGCTGGAGCCTGCGGACGTCTACCGAGCCATCGAAATGGATGTGTTGCGGGGCGGCAACAAGTAACGACTCTGGATCAATGGCCGGCAACGATAACCCATTTGATCCGCCACGGCCCGACGACGGCGATGCGACCAAGCAACCAACAATGATGGTCTGGTCCGTCGCGGTTGTTTTTGCAAGCGCCTTAATCGGAGGCCTGATCGGCGCCGGCATCGGTGCGGCACTGGGAAGTTTTTTGCCCGAGTACTATCGGTCGGTGTTCTCCGGTGGCCAGTCTCCGAACTTCGATCCCGTGGCCGTCGGAATCGGCCAGGGATTGACTCAGGGAGTTGGAGGGGGCGGGTGTATCGGAATCGTTCTTGTTGCGCTGTTTTACTGGCACCGCAGGTCGACCGATAACTGCCCACGTGGCGGGCGCTGAGAGCGCCGGCCGGTAGTGCGGAATCAACCGTGACCCTATCGTGAAATCATTTCGCCGCCGTCTCGTGTGATCAACTTTTTCAACTGATCCGGATCAAGCTTCTCCATTTCTTGCACGCTGCCGTCGGCCATCGCGTAGATGATGGGACTGAAAAAGATCGGTTCGGATTGATCATTCAAGTCTTCGGGCTTGGTCCACGGTACGCTGCTTTTGGTTTCAATCACCAGCAGCGTGTTGGACGTACCGTCGCGGAATTCGCGAAACCCAACGCCTCCTTCGGTTCCCAAGGCACTGTTGCCGGTGGCATAGCCTTGGTAATTGGTGTAACCGACCGGTTGATCTTCCGCTGCACGGGGACTGCGATAGACATCCGGCATCTTGTCTAGAAGTTTCAGGTTGTTTTCACTGTCCCAGGGCTCATCAAACCGGTACTGTTCGAACAGGGCAGTTCCTTCGACGAACGGCAGCAGCCCGACACGCCAACTGAAAGGCTGGATCGGCTTTCCATGCGTGTTTGCCGCGCCCTCTTTTAAATTCACCGATCCCGGCAACTTCCGATACGTATCGTGAAAGTTGTGAAACGCAATCGCGATCTGTTTCAAGTTATTCTTGGTTTTGGAGTTGTTGACGGCCCCCCACGCCTTTGTACTGGCGTCTTTGAATTGTTCCGCGCCCATCAACCTGGCTTGCAGGATCATCCCAATCGCCTTGAACTGTGTTGATTGCAAGGCGATAGAGTTCTTCATCAAGAATCCTTGGATTTCCTCGGGTTTCGTGGGCAGTTCGCCCAGACGTCTGAGATGCAGGCGATAACTGGCGCCCTTTCGTGATCCTGACTGATTGCCCTGAAACGGAGCGGCCTCGGGGTATGCCAGCGGATCAAACGCAAAGATCGCAGTGTCATCGTCTTGGAATTCGACAAACATCTCTATCGATGTACCGTTGCTCTTTTCCGTTAACCCCAGTTTCAATCCCTGACTGTCTTTCTGCATTCGATCGATGGTGCCGTAACTAAAAATCGGTGCGTATTTCTCACGCGCGGCGACGGACATGTACCCGTTTCCGCCATCGAACGTGACGACCAACGCATCCAATTCGCTTTGACTGTCATCCGTTTTGACCAGACTCCAAATCCCATTCAATTTCGACAGGACTTCTTGCGACCCAGACGGAGCCATTCGTTCGGCAATGTTTTTCGCACGACTGTCTGGATTCGGCTTCTCGTTCTCCGCCTGCACCGTGTCGTCGGCACCGTCCGTTTTTTCCAGGAATTCTACTTTTGCAGACGCGATCGGCAACTCCACCACCGTTCCATCCGGGTAAGTGATCCGAATAAACATTCCCATCAGTAATCCGATCAGTCCAAACGACAACGCTGTCGCGATCACTTTGGGCATTGGCACGGTGCGCCGAAGCCATGGTTTGGGCCGCGTCGCTGTCGATGCGGGCAGAGTTATTGGCTGCGCCTCGGCTTGGGATGACGTTTTAACCAGTGCGACCAAATCATGTCCCGTTGACCAGGATGACAATAACGTTGCAATTCGCGCAGACGACTGGGGGCGATCCGAAAGGTCCTTGGCCAGCATGGTGTCGACCAGATTCGAAAGCTCTGACGGGCACTGCGGACAGCGCTCGGTCACGATCGGTGGCGTTTCGGACACGTGGGCGGTCATCTTGGAAAACGCCGTGTGATGTTCCGAGTCCGCAAACGGCGCGTTTCCGGTCAGCATCGCAAACAGTGTGCAACCGAGTGAATAGATGTCCGAACGATGGTCGACCGAGCGGCCGTCGGTGACTTGTTCGGGCGAAACGTAATCGGGGGTCCCGATTGCCTGGCCCGTTCCGGTCAGTGCGACTCCCGTCAATGCGATCTCGTCACCGGATTCATACTTTGCCAATCCGAGGTCCAAAAGTTTCACTTCGCCGTGGCGGCTGATCATGATGTTGGACGGTTTAATGTCGCGATGAACAAAGCCTTGGTCACTGATGTATTGAAGTGCCGCGGCGATCTTGCGTCCCACTTCGCTGGCGTCGGCGACAGACATCGGTCCGGTCCGGCTGATGATTTCTCCCAAGTCCAATCCGTCGATGTATTCGGTGATCAACACCGCGGTTCCGTCGACTTCACGAGCGTCGTGGGCGGTCACGATATTGGGGTGGCTCAATCGTCCGACTGCTTGCATCTCGGCATCAAAGCGATCTCGCATTCTTTGATCGGCCAAGCGATGACTGGCAAGAACTTTCAGCGCGACTTGGCGTCCGAGTTTGGCTTGACGGGCCAAATAAACCTTGCCCATGCCCCCACGTCCGATCGGGCGAACGATTTCATATTCGCCGATGGTTTTGGGGAAACTGTGTCCTTCGGCAATTTCAGTTTCCGCCGGTGATGCGGCGGCGGGATTGGCCAGCGATGCCAGCGCTTTCGCCATGGCGACGTTGCAATCCGGTTCATTGACGATATCCGCATGCTCATCGGACGCCCGCAGGTCGCGAATCAGGGAATCTTCGTCGTCGTCGACGGTCTCCAATTCGGCTTGGCAATTCGAACAGTCGCGCAGATGTTCAAATAATTCGTCGTTTTCGTCCTCCGGCAACCGTCCCAGCGAAAAGGCTCGCAGGCGATCGGCGGTGGGACACTTTGTGGCTGTCATCATGGTATTCTCCGCGTGTTTTCGTTCCATTACAAGCAAAGGTCGTTTGGCCGGCGCACCATGTCTGAAT
>JAGQPO010000665.1 GCA_020426665.1 Planctomycetales bacterium | reverse complement strand
AAACAGCAATTGATCGTGTTCCATCCCAAAGGTGTCCAAAGTTTGGCGCCGGCAGACGGGAAATCTTACTGGGAAATCCCTTTCGAGCCGTCTTATGAAATGTCGGTCGCAATTCCGGTAGTCTCAGACAACCTGCTGTATGCCAGCGCGATTCACACCGAAGCCGTCATGATTCAATTAGGCTCCGATTCGCCAACCGCCAAAGAAGTCTGGCGTGGCGAAGCGAAGAACGCGGTGCATTGCAACAACGCGCCGCCGGTTTTCGTCGACGGCGTTGTTTATGGAACCGATTGCTTACAGGGCAGTTTGATCGCCGTTGACGCGAGCAACGGTGATCGATTGTGGGAGACGTTCCAAGCGACGAAGCCCGACGAGAAACGCTTCATCAAACACGGAACCGCCTTCATGACCCGACTCGGCGATTCAGATCGATACCTTGTGATGAGCGAAAACGGGGACCTGATCATTGCCCGTTTGTCGGCCAAGGGTTTTGAAGAAAAAGGCCGAATGCATGTCGTCGATCCGACCAACGAGTCATTCGGCCGACCGGTTGTCTGGAGCCATCCAGCCTACGCCGGCAAGACCGCGTTTATTCGCAACGACAAACAGATCGTTGCCGTTGATCTAAGTCGTTGATCGCTCCACGATCATAACGAACTGATCGCGTAGCGATCAGCGACTATAAAAAAAGAACCCCGGTCGAATGTTTCGGCCGGGGTTCCTTTGTTTCAGGTCTGAATGACCGGTTCACGTTACCAGGTGTACTCGGCACCGAGTGTGAAACCTTGAAGCACCAGGTCGTCGTAGACGAAGGGACGTGACAGCGTGCTGTTTTGCAGGATGCTGCGTGCCGATGCTCCGTCCAGTCCACCGAAGATGACGTCTTGGACGGTCATGACATAATACGAGCTTCGGAAGGCCAACGAGTGGCTGAATCGATAGACCGCTTTTAATTCGAAGTCAGCCATGACGGTGCTGTCTTGATCTCCGTCGTTCAGCGATGCACCACCAGGTGTTGCACCAAATCCGAGAGAGTTGGCGGTGATCCGCGTGCTGCGGTCCACTTCGTTTTGCATCCAAGCACCTTTGGCACCGAATCCGATCGAAACGCCCGGGTAGGTGTTCCACCAGAAATCGAATCCTGCTTGCGGGCCGAACAAGCTGTTTCTGCTGCTGGTTTCAGAGTTGAAGAACCGCAATCCGTTGTTGGCTCCGGTGTTGGTGTTGTCGCCAAGCGTCGAGTATCGCAGCGAATCGTTGTAGCGGATGTAACGAAGGCCGAACAACCACGAACTTTGGAAGCGGCAGTAAGGGAACATCGTACGCCGACGATAATTGATTTCCGCTGAATGGAAGGCGCTGTTGGCAACCAAACTTTGCGACAACGATCGGTCGGTGTCGTCGAATCCGGCATCGTTTGCACCCAGTGCACTTGCCGGTGGGTTCGTTCCGAAATCGCTGATGAACGAATACAGGTTGGGTGTCGCAGAGGTGGCCGATCCCGTTCCACTCCACTCGTTTCCGCCCATGTAGGTCGCTTCGATGTTGCCGCCGACGCCCCAGATCATGGCCGCCGAAAGTCGAACGCCGGCCTCCAAATCGTCCGATCCGACGTCACCCAAAGTCAACACAGGTGTTCCGCTGACGCCTGAGGTTGTAATCACATCAGGCACCGCTCCGCCGAGATTTCGTTTCAGGACCAGAGCTTCGGCACTCAAGTCATACCATCGTTGGTTGCAGAGGCTTGCTTCTTCGTAAGGACGCAGAAATCCGATTGCAGCGGCCAGGCAAGACCCGGCGTATCCAAACGGAAGTTCGCGGCAGGCGGTGCATCCGCTGCCACGGCAGAACAAGCACGCCGAACCGCCATTTCGCAGTTTGCCAAGAATTCCGCCCCCGCCAAGGAAACTGTTGCAGCCGCAACCGCCGCCACCGCCGCACGTTCCACAGACCATACGGTCCATACATGCTTGCATCGGCAGGCCGTCACATCCACCGGAGGGACACATTCCGGAATCGCATCCACCGGTCGCACAGCCACAATCGCTGTATCCGACTGGGACAACGGGCGATGCCATCATTCCCATCATTTGCGGCGATCCGACCGGCGGCATACCGGCCGGTGTCACAAAGCCGCTTGCGGCAAGATCGTAATTGGCGAAAGACACTCCCTGTCCGGGATATCCCTGCGCTGAGGCATCAGAACAGAGAAGATTGCCGGCCAGCAGGGATGCTGCGATTGCCAGCGATTTGCCAAACAAGTTTCCGCCACGGCGGAGAACAGGTTGACCTTTGGAAGTCGTGCGACCAGAAAGCCGCGCTTCATTGGTTATGGTTGTCAAACGGGTGACCATGTTTCGAATCATTCGGTGCATCGCAAACGTCTCCGCGGTCGCAGCCGCCTCGCTGTTGGGGCTCGTTCGCCCGAGCCAATGTGGTCAACGTTGCCACGCTGGTATCCCGAGCCGCAATTGGAGAGAGGAAATGACCGATGTGCCCGCCCGAAAGCGTCCACAAGTGCAGTGACTTCGCCACTGCGATCAACCAGTTCCCCCCTGGTAATTCATTGTTAAAGCAACCAAACGCTAGCCATCGACGCATCGTCGATCAGGGGGATACCGTGACCGATTGTTGCTTCCAAAGGCGTGC
>JAGQPO010000664.1 GCA_020426665.1 Planctomycetales bacterium | reverse complement strand
TAGGTCTTACGAACTTGCCGCGGCGATGCAGTTGTCCGCGACCGACGCACTTGATCTTTCATCTGAGCCGCAATACATCCGAGACATGTATGGATTGGTTGATGAGGGATCGTCGGTGGATGATACGGAAATCAATCCCAGAGCCGAGACGGAGTTTTTTGGTCGAAAATGTCTGGTCGCACGGCGATTGTTGGAACGTGGCGTGCGATACATCCAAATTTGGAGCGGCAACGACAACGGTTTCCCCAGACGAAATTGGGACAGCCACGAAGATGTTAAACGCGATCACGGACCGTTGGCGATGGGAATGTCACACGGCGCTGCGGCATTGATCAAAGACTTGCGGCAACGTGGGATGCTGGACGACACCTTGATCTTGTGGACGACCGAATTCGGCCGTATGCCATGTTCCCAGGGAAGCCTGGGGCGAGATCACAATCCATTTGTGTTTACCAATTGGATGTGCGGTGGCGGAGTGAAACCGGGGACGTTTGGCGACAGTGACCAGTGGGGCTTTCGTCCGCAAGATCGAGGCAATGCGACAACCGTTTATGACATCAACGCGACGATGTTACACCTGCTGGGAATCGACCACACCAAGTTGACCGTTCGTCACAACGGCATCGACCGGCGTTTGACGGACGTTCATGGTCACGTGATGCGAGACGTTGTGGGGATTTCATGAAGTGACCGGTGGACAGAGTATCGTGCACGGCCAGCATTTCGCCGCAGGGGGCGAAGAGAGTTCCACAGACCAAACGATGATGTTCCTCTTATTTTTCGGTGGGGATTGGATTACACTAAATTGATGTGAACCCCGCCGATGCACGCATTGATCCCACCGCCGTGCCTATGTTCAAGCAGATTTTCGTTGATGCCGCCTACCGTTGGCGGATGCGTTGTTTGGTCAGCGCCGTAGCCGTTCTTCTGGCCGTTGGTGTTTTCACGCAGCCGGCGGTGTTTGGGGGGGATTTGACGCAGCAGTTTGATCGCGAGGTGCTGCCGATATTGAAGTCACTTTGCTACCGATGCCATGGCGATGGTGACAATCCGGACAACATCAAGGGCGGCATCCGGTTGGATCGACTTAGTTCGAGTCTCGAAAGCGATTCGGATGCGGAGATCTGGCATGATGCACTTGATCAACTGAGCCAGGGAGAAATGCCGCCGGCCAAGGCGAAACAGCCGACGCTTGACCAGCGACGCCAGCTGACCGAATGGATCTCGGCGGCCCTTCGCCAGGCAGCAGCGACACGGCGGTTCAAAGAGGGCCGAGTGGTAACGCGACGTTTAACGCGATACGAATACGCCAATTCGATGCGTGATCTGTTGGGAGTAGACTTGGATTTTGCGCGTCACTTGCCACCGGAGCCGGTGTCACCGCAAGGGTTTTTGAACGACGGTGCGACTTTGGAAATGTCGCCCACTCAAATAGAAATGTATTTGGAAATCGCCAGGAAAGGTCTTGCAGAAGCCATCGTCACTGGCGAGCGTCCAGTGGTTTACGAGTTCTCACAGACCGACACAGCCATCGGCACTCTGCCAACCAAAAAGGTCGCCGGTCATCTGCCGGTCAATCCAGAATTCATCTTGGATCTTAGTGAGTTTCCTCGACACGGTGAATTTGAGTTGAAGATCACCGCACAGGCTGCGATTCCCGACGATCAAGGTTTACCCAGGATGAGAGTTTCGATGGGGCACGTGCCGGGAATCATTCATGTGCCGCGCGGTGAAATCGGTATGGTCGACGTTTCGGAAAACCAGGCGACATACACGTTTCGTGGACGAATGGAAGATTTTCCTCAACCCGGCCCCGTGGCATTTGGAAATTCCGGCTTCAAGGGAATGATCGTGATGATCGACTTCGTCGACGCTGATGGAACAGAAATACGTTACCCGGATCGGCAGTACGCACAGCGCCCCCCCAAACCGAAACCAAAGAAGGCTGACAAAGCAAAAGAGGCCACCCCAGAAGCGGCGCCGCAACAAGACCCGGAACCGATTCCGTTTGGGAGTCGATTGGACATCCAAGTCACATCGGTTGAATTCCGAGCGCCGGTTTACGCGAGTTGGCCGCCACCGAGTCACGAGCGTTTACTTTTTGCATCCCAGCATTCCGATGACGAACCACGTTACGTGCGCGAGTTGTTGCGGGAATTGATGACACGTGCGTTCCGCCGACCGGCCACCGCACAAGAGGTGGAGCAAAACGCGGAGCTGTTCGAATTGATCCGCGAGCAATCGGATTCATTTGAGCAGGCGATCCGCGAAACGTTTGCGTCGGTTCTTATTTCTCCGCACTTTCTGTATCTCGTTGAAACTCGCGAAGATCCATCCAACGCCCAGCGCGTCAGCGATTGGGAACTGGCGTCTCGGCTGTCGTATTTTTTATGGAGTTCGGCGCCCGATCAACAATTGTTGGACTTGGCAAGGCAACACAGGCTGCACGACGTCGAAGTGATCAAGCAGCAAGTGGCGAGAATGCTGTCCGATCAGCGATCCGCAGAGTTCATTAGTCGGTTTGTTGATCAGTGGCTTGACCTGGATGCGCTGGACCGCGTGGCAGTGAACCCGGAATTCTATCCGGACTTTGACGATGATCTGAAGCAACAAATGCGAAAGGAAACGCAAGCGTACTTTGCAAGAATCCTGAATGATGACGTGAGTGCATTAGCATTGCTTGACTCCGACTGGGCGATGCTGAATCGTCCGTTGGCGATGCACTATGGGTTGGTCGGTCCGCGGTCGTCTGGATTCGAGAGAGTCGCCTTGGAGTCATCCGATCGCCGCGGTGGGTTGTTGTGGCATGGATCGTTTCTATTGGCCAACTCCAACGGCGAGGATTCTCATCCGATCAAGCGTGCCGTATGGATTTTGGATCGATTACTGGGATCGCCACCCGCTTCGCCGCCGCCTGATGTCCCCGCCTTGAACCCAGACAGCCCGGATTTGGCGAAGTTGACTTTGAAAGAAAAGCTGGCTGTGCATCGTCAGAAGGAATCTTGTGCCAACTGTCACGAGGGCATCGATCCCTGGGGCGTACCGCTGGAAAATTTTGATGCGGTCGGCAACTGGCGAACCGAAATCCCCGCACACAAGAAACGTCCGGCAACATTCGTTGACGCGGAAAGTGTATTGCCGGACGGGACCGAAATCATTGGCGTCAGAAATTTGCAAAGTTACTTGTTAGAGGAATGCAGCGATAAATTTGCACGGGCCATTGTCGAGCGATTGATGGCTTACGGTCTGGGCCGATCATTGGATTTCGGCGATCGTGACGTGATTGAATCACTGACCAATGGTTTTATCGCGAATGATTTTCGATTAAAGCCGTTGATTGTCGAGTTTGTTGTGAGTGAAGCGTTTCATACCAAATAGGCGACTTGTAGACTGTTCGCTGGCGAAATGCTGATTCGGCAAGCAGGAATCTTGCGCTAACCTGAAGGCAACACGATGAGAATATCTGGACACCTGAATCGACGCACGACATTCAAGGCCGCCGGAGTCAGCATGGCATTGCCTTGGTTGGAAGCCATGGGGGCGCCCGATGTAGCGGCACAACAGCAATTGCCGCGGCGGATGTGTGCGATCTTGTTTCCGTTTGGAATTGCGATGCCAAAGGATGACGCC
This sequence comes from Planctomycetales bacterium, assembly GCA_020426665.1. GTDB lineage: Bacteria > Planctomycetota > Planctomycetia > Pirellulales > Pirellulaceae > Stieleria. Next base: position 10,388 of record JAGQPO010000664.1, on the reverse strand, counting down.
GAGGATCGCCAATGGGGTTGGTTCCCAACCGGAGAGGGAAAAGATTTTCAACTCACCAACGTACTCAAGCCGCTTGAACCGTTGATGGATGACGTTTCCATCTTTCATGGATTGTCGCACCCCCGATGCCGTGCGATGAATGGCCATGACACTGGCGACACGTTCCTGACGGCCAATCACTTGGCCCCCGTGACCTACCAGAACACCATTTCGTTGGATCAATATGCAGCCGGTCATATCGGCACGGAAACGCGTCTTGCCTCATTGACGTTGTCAACGGATGGGGGTGTGGGACCTCGCACACGGACGACAACCCTTTCGTACAGCGACAGGGGCCAGCCGATTCCCGCGCTGTCCGATCCGAAGCAGATCTTTGAGCGATTGTTCGGCCAGGACGGTGCGAGCAAACAAGACCGCCGCAAGTTGGCCAATTCGGCGAGTATCCTTGATTTGGTGATGGATCAATCCAAGTCTCTTGGACACAAATTGGGTGTCGCTGATCAACGCAAGATGTCGGAGTTTGAAACATCCGTACGCGAGGTTGAACTGCGCATCGAACGCTCACACGGTTGGCTTGACATTCCGTTGCCGCAGGTCGACCGAGATTCGATTGCGATCGAGGCTACCGTTGATGCGCCGAGGGACTATCTGAAAGCGATTTATGATCTTCAATTTCTGGCGTTCCAGACCGATTTGACGCGAATTTCGACATATCAAATCGGCAGCTACGGACCGTCTCGGGCCAGGACGTTTCCCGGCGTCTTGGGATTGAATCCTGATTGGCACGGATTGGCGCACGCGGCGGCAAAGAAAGGTGGTCCCGAGAACATCGGACGCTTTGACCAATTTCTTGCCGAGAACCTGGCGAGATTCCTGACGCGGTTGAAGGAAACTCCAGAGGGCGAGGGGAACATGCTGGACCGCACACTTGTCCTGTACGGCAGCAGCAACAGTCGGACACATCAAAACCACAACTATCCGCTGTTGCTGGCCGGGGGCAGTGGACTGGGCTTAAAGCACAACCATTATTTGCACTTCGATGAAAAAACGCCGATGTCCAATCTGTTTGTCACCATGTTGCACGCCTTGGGGTTACAGACAGAGAGTTTCGTCGACAGCACAGGGCCGCTAAACGGTTTGACCTGATTGAATACGGCGTCAGTGATATCTAATCAGCTGTCGTCGGCCAAACTGGCCACGGAGTGTCCGGCGACATTTCATGTCGTTATCAAAAATGCACTAATTTTGTTCTTTCTTGCGCTGGTTCAAGAAGTCGTACATGTTGAATCGTTTCGGGAATTTGACTCCTGTTTCTGTAGCCCATGCTTCCCACATTGCGATCATGTCCTTCAGCAATACGGGTTTCTTGGCCGACAGGTCGTTCAGTTCTGTGCGATCTTTTGACAGGTCATACAATTCCCACGGCTTCTCGTATTCGCGAACGAGTTTCCAATTCCCCATTCGCACGGCGGCGTTGCCTTCGTGTTCCCAGAACATCGGGTCGAAGTGGATGCCTTGGCCGGTGCCGGCCAACAGCGGCGCCATCGACTCGCCTTCACACTTTGGAATACCGCCCGGATATTCACCAGCCGACAGATCGATGACGGTTGCCATGAAGTCTTGCAGATAGGCGCGATGGTGCATCAGGGTGCCACGATTGTTTTCCGGAATCCCGGCCGGCCAGTGTGCGATCATCGGAGTGCATGCGCCGCCTTCGTGCACATAATGTTTGTACTTTCGATAGGGCGTGTTACAGGCGCCCGCCCAGTGCAGTCCGATGCGAACGCCGTTGGTCGTTTCAAGCGGCGGATTCTTGACCATCGCTTCGTCGCCGTTGCCAAAGTTGCCGCCCTCCTGACAGGCTCCGTTATCGGAAAGGAAGAAGATGACGGTGTTGTCTAATTGGTCGGTCGATTTCAGGTGTCCGACCAATTTTCCGATGTTTTGATCGATCGAATCCACGCAGCCCGCGTAGGCGGCCATCACGGCGTCCAGTCGGTCGCGCTGTGGTTCGTCAAGGCTCTCCCAATCCGGACCAGGATGCTCGGCGGGCGAGGTGTTTTTACCAAGCAAACCCAATTCGCGTTGTCGCTGGTTTCGCTTCTTGATCAACTCGGGCCAACCTCCTTTGTATTTCCCGCGATACTTTTGAAAGTCATCCCATTTGGCGTTTAGCGGCCAGTGTGGCGCGTTGTAGGCCAAATACAGGAAAAACGGGGCGTCATCATCATTGGTCACTTCATCGATGTATTGGATCGCTTTGTCGGTAAACGTATCGGTCGCGTAAAATCCTTCAGGGACTTCGATTGCATCGTTGCCTTCGGTCAGTCCTCGGTCGCCGCCCGGTTTGAAATAGTTGATCGCACCACTTAGGCAGCCGAAGTATTTGTCGAATCCACGTTGGAGTGGCCAACATTCTTTGCGATCAATGCCCAGGTGCCATTTACCGGTCATCAACGTTTTGTAGCCAGCCGATTTCAATACCTGGGCAAGCGAAATGCAGTTATCGTTCAGATAGCCTTGATAGGGTCCTTCGAATCCGAGAGGTTGTCCGGGCGGCGCGGTCATATGACCGATCCCGACCTGGTGCGGTTGCAAGCCGGTCATCAGACTCGCACGTGTCGGGCAGCAACGGCCTTGGTTATAAAATTGGGTGAATCGCAAACCGCCGGCGGCCAACGCATCGATGTTTGGCGTTTCGATCTCGCCGCCATAACATCCAAGGTCCGAATAGCCCATGTCATCAACCAAAACAATGATGATGTTGGGGCGTGAACCGGACAGTCGATTTTCGCCCGGCAGAAGTCCGGCATCGACCGCAATTTGATTCAGGTGTCCGGAAGCAATTTTTGTCACTTCGCGATCGTAGGTCATCAGCCCATTGATTTCTCCTTCCACGTCCGTCGTTTGGGTGTAGACCGCGCCGGCAACGCCCTGCTTCTTCAGTTCGGCCAATCGGCGGATTGATTCCTTGTATCGTCCGATGTACTCCTGTTTCGTTTTGGGCAGACCGCCATAACCCCAGTTGCGATCGCTCTTTACCCACAAGTGATTCGGCACGGGCCAACCGTGCCCACCGAACTCGCCGACGATCTTGACGAAGTCGTCATAACTTGGGTCATCGACGGGAAAGTTTGGGTGCGGATAGACGTGTTCGTCTGCCATGTCGCCGATCGGAAAGAAATTCCCGCCGCTGGCGATGTTGACATGTCGGGTCTTGTCATAGTCCACGATCCATTTACCGACTTCCATCGTGCGGTGTTGGCCCCACCTTTCGTTGAACGGAACCCAGGTGACGATTGACGGGTGGTTGTACAGATGGTCGACCATTCCCTTGAGTTCGGTCATGTATTGCTGGTGAGCCCAATCCGGCCACGCGGCATCGAGCGAGTCACCGGGATGCCACGATTTTGGCGTGTTTGCCTTTTCATGATTTTCATCCAAACGTTTCCATTTCGGCCATTCGGCGGAATCGAATCCGGCGCCACCTTCGACTTGATCTTGCCAAACCAGCATGCCGATGCGGTCGCAGTGATAATAATAGCGCCGCGGTTCGACTTTGATATGTTTGCGGATCATGTTGAACCCGGAGCGTTTGAGAAACTGAATCTCAAACTTGATCGCGTCGTCCGAGGGCGGCGTCAACAGCCCTCCAGGCCACCATCCCTGGTCCAGCGGTCCCCAATGGAAGATGTCTTCGCCGTTAAGTGTTAAACGCAAATCGCCCTTGTCGTCACGTCGTTTTCCGACCGTGCGAAGACCGACATAAGATCCGACCGAATCGACCACATTGCCATCGTTATCCAAAAGTTCGACGCGCAGATCGTATAGCGTTGGCGAATCAGGGGTCCACAACTTGGGTTCGGGGATCGCAATGTCAAGCTTGCTTTCGTCTGACGTCAAACGGGCGACTTCGTGGTCTTCAAGACTGGCGATGACGCGAATCGATTTGGCCGATCCGACGGCGTTTGCCTGGACGGACACATTGCCGTCGGCGCCACCGGCAATTTTTAAATCAACCAAATGCGAAGCGGAAACCGGTTCGATCCAAACGGTTTGCCAGATGCCGGACACGGGCGTGTAAAAAATGCCTCGGTTGTCGACTCGCTGTTTTCCGCGAAGTTGGTATTTGCCTTCCGCATCGGTTGCGTCGACAACCTTCACAACCAATTCGTTGTCACCCGATTTGATCGCGTCGGTGATCAAGAACGAAAATGGCAGATTTCCACCGATGTTCGCTCCCAGCGACTTTCCGTTCAACCACACTTCGCATCGATAATCAACGGCTTCGAAATGCAAACGTAGCGGTGTCTTGGTGACATCGGAATCACTGCGATCGGGCATTACGTCAGCGCGGTCAAATGTTGTTCGATACCACAATGCTTCGTCTGCGTTCAATCGTCGTCCGACGCCGGACAACGGTGATTCGATCGCAAACGGGACCAAGATCTTGCCGGTCCAGTTTTGTGGTTTGTCAGCATCAACTCCGCTGACCGCGTAGTCCCACATCCCGTTCAGGTTGGTCCATTGGTCCCGAGTCATTTGTGGACGCGGGTAATCCGGCCACACCGAATCAGGAGTGATGTTTTTCCCCCACCGCGTCAACATCGCACCGTCCACCGGTGACCATTCGGACTGCGCCATCGCGAGTGGAGACGCGAAGACGGTGAAGCAAAGTAGCTGAAGGAGGTGACGCATTGGGATGAACATCAAGGGACTTGGGGAGTGATTTTGCGACAGACTTTCGACGAACAGATGCGAGGGAGAAACGAAGGCTTACTCGTTCTTTTTGTTTTGCCCTTTCGTCTTTGCCGGCGGTTTGGGCATCGCGCCGACCTCTTTGGACCAACGGCGCCATTGTTGCAGCATTGTTTGGACTTCACCAGGATTTCGTTCGGCCAAGTTGTTTTGTTCGGTTCGGTCGGCTTGCATGTCGAACAGTTCCCAATCGCCACGAATGCCTTGGCGGACCAGCTTCCGGTCGCCCACTCGGATCGCAGCGTTGCCTTCGTGTTCCCAATACAGTGGGCGATCCGCAAATGTTCCTGCGCCGACGAGCAACGGTTTCAGACTTTGTCCGCGCATCGGTTTGATTGCGTTGCCGCCGAACTCTTTCGGATAGGTTGCCTGTCCCAGATCGACGCATGTCGCCATGATATCGATCAAATGTGTCGGCGTTTTGATCCACCCTTCGGGTCCGGTTGCGGGTTTGATCATCGCCGGCCAGTGCGCAATCAACGGCGACGCCGTTCCGCCTTCGTGGTTGTAATGTTTGTATTTTCGAAACGGCGTATTGTTCAGGTGCGCCCAACATCTTCCGATAAAGACATCGGAGTGCGGGTCACCCGGGTGGTCGCCTTTGTACTTGCCCGGCACTCCCGCTTCGGCGTTTCCGCCGTTGTCCGATAGGAACAAGATCAACGTGTTTTCCAATTGCGATCGTTCACGCAAGGCATCGACAAGCTTGCCAATGTTCTTGTCAACTTCTTCGATCATCGCGGCGTAGATTGCCATCATGTCGTCGTAACGTTTCTTTTGTTCGTCGGACAATGAATCCCACTCCGGAATCTCATCGGGGCGCGATTCCAGTTTCCACTCTTTGTCGATCAGTCCCGATTCAATTTGCCTGGCGTATCGTTGCTCGCGCAATTTGTCCCAGCCTTGCAAGTATTTGCCGCGATACTTGGCGATGGTTGATTCGGGAGCCATGCATGGAAAGTGCGGTGCGACGTGTGCGGTGTACCAGAAAAATGGTTTCTGCTGTTCGATGGCTTCGTCAATAAAATGGATGCCTTGTTCGGTCCACAAATCGGTGCCGTACCAGGGCGGATTGAATTGGGGATCGTCGCGGTCCACTTCCTTGCCGTTGAGGAACATTTGCGTTCCGCCTTTCGGTCCGGTTTGATTCGAATAATGCAAACCACCGGCGGGCAGGTTCAAACTGCGATCAAATCCGCGTTCCCACGGAGTCACGCCTTGGTTGAATCCCACATGCCACTTGCCAGTCATCGCGGTGAAGTAGCCGGCGCCACGCAAGACTTGCGCGATCGTCACGCACTGGTCGTTCAGCCGCCCTCGATATCCAGGAGTCCCCTGGTCGGCCGTCATCCAGCCGATTCCGGTTTCGTGCGAATACAGCCCGGTCAACAGCGACGCGCGTGTCGGACAGCATCGCCCGGTATTGTAGAACTGTGAAAATCGAACACCGCCGGCCGCCAATGCATCCAAATGTGGAGTAGGAATCTCGCTGCCGTAGGGTCCGATATCCGAAAACCCCATGTCGTCAACCATGATGACAATGATATTGGGACGTTGCTCATTGGTTGGTGACGCGGCAAACGACAGTGGCGCGAGGACCAGGACAAGAGCGACGAATAACAACGGAGCGGTCGGTTTGGATAGGCTGGGACGCATCGGTTTTGGTGGTTCCGCACACTAAGTTGGATCACCGGTCCAGACGCAGACCGGCGTGGGGAAGATGGTCACGAGACGGACTGAGAACAGCTTAACCCAGATCAGCACCCGCGTCTTGCAAATACAGATTAGTGCGGAACGATGTGCAAGAAATTGACGCAAAATCACAAGGGAATCAACTCTTGTGATTCCATCGGCGCGGCACCGCCGGATGGCGGGGATCGGATAATCGCCGTGAGGTAACACCTCAAAACTGCGCGGTGACAGAGAAGACATGCATGCGCTGATGTATCCGCCCGTCCGTGAAACGATGCTGATTGTTTATGGCCGTTGGCCAAATCGATTTCATTGGGAACGTTTTCCCTAGGACGGCGCCGACTCGCTAAGGCTCGTTCGCCTTGCCCTAGGCTTTGGATGTTGGCGGCCCTTGACCGAACGGCAACCAGCTTTTCACCGTGATTTCAATCGTCGTCGCCGGCACCAAACGCCCCGGCAAGTCCTCCGGCGAGCGCTGTCAATCCGACGACCAGCATCGCGATTCCGCCGATTGAGATGGAGGAATAGGTCCAGGCGTTCCAGATTCGCCAAGCCCCGATGAGCGTCAACAGAAGGCCACCGATCGCGACGATCGGACCTTGAACTTTGGCCGTCATTCGGTTTGGGTCTCGCATCGCGTCGGCTTGCAAGGGATCAATGCCGGTTCGAGCGTATGCTTGAGACATCAAATCATCCGGACCGCGAGAGCTTTCATTATTGCCAGCCGCACGCGTCAACGCCTTTCGCTCGGATTCACTCAGTCCGTCAAACCCAGGTGGTAGGTTTGATTGTCCAGGCTGCATGTTCAATCTGACTTGCCGTGGTGATGGTGGTGATCGATGTGATCGGGCAATTGGTAACCGCCGGATTCAACGTAGACGTGCAGATCAAGGATCTCGTCTTTGGTCAACACATCTAGTAACCCTTCGGGCATCGGTGAGACGTTCGATGCGGCTTTAACTTCGACGTCCCGCTTGCGTATCTGGGTCAACGAATGCGGTGTCAGCAGATTCGTGGCGACCGAGTAAGATCGATTGTCTTCTTTGACGATCACACCCGAGACGGTGCGTCCGTCGGTCAGGAGAAATTGATAGTTTTGAAAATCTTCGTGAATCTTTGACGACGGCTCAATGATTTGCTGCAGCAGTTCGACGCCTTTGAGTTTCTTGACCGACTCCTCCAGTTTGGGTCCCAAGTCGACACCGTGTCCCGCAACGACATGGCATTGATTGCAGTTGGCTTTGACAAAGGCAACCATTCCACGGGAGTGTGTCTGGGCGTCAGCCTTGCGGGCCGATGTGTCGAAGTCAGCGAAGTCGTTCATCGTCCACTTGTTGACGATTTTCGGTTTCGTCTCCGCCAGCATTCGGTCGGCTTCGGATGCGTCGCTGGCGACAACCATTACGCCGTTCATGACGACCCAGTGACCGGGAAAGGTGCAAACGTAGGGATAGATCCCGGGCTCGGCCGGCGCGTTGAATCGCAACACGTGCACCAGCGATGATCGGGTCGGGCCGATCATCGGCGAAGCGTGCAAAATCAAATTGCTTTTTTCTCGCGGAATGAAGTCGGACTTGGCGTTGCGCGGGTCCTTGGCCATCTCATTGGCCGCCATGCCGACTTCGGCCAGGGCACCGGATTTAACGATTACGAAGTTGTGGTCCGTTGCGTCGGGGTTGGTGAAAACGATCTTGATCGGTTGGCCCGGTTTCGCCGTGATGCGAGTGACGGAATACAGCATCTTTTCGGGAATGCAGGAGACGTTAACGACGTTGACATCGGACTGTGAATCAAACTGTGCTTCCGAAGCACCGGGGGTGGGTTCCTTGATCGTGCTGTCTTTTGCCGCCTGTTTCAATCGCAGCGCGATGCCCCAGCGGTCATCGTTTTCCCACAGCGGACGGAGTGTGCGCGATCCCAACGCGGAAGTGATTGCGTATTGAAGGTGTCCGTCACGCGGATGGTTAAAAACATCCAAGATGGATTCAAAGGCTTCCTGGGAACCGATATACGTGGCCGCAATGACGGCCTGCATTCGAACGATCCCGTTTGGATCATTCGACGATCGATTCAACAAGGTGATCGCATCGTCCAGATACGGATACCAGTATCGAAGTTGTTTGGTCGCCGCGGCACGGGCGTGATGATCGTCACATGTGATCAAATGTCTCAACGTCTCGCCGGCGATCGCAAGGCTGGACAGGTCCTGAACCGGATTGCCCAGTGCAGTTTGATGCTGATGCTCTTGCGGACGGGCTGCGTTGCCAATCGGTGGATTGATGCTGCGGGGTAAACCGACCAGACCGACCGACCGATACGTCCATATCGCTTCCATCTGGTGATGTCGAAACGCGGAGTCGGAAGGGTCCAGGTCGACGACCCAACGGTCCAGTTCTCGCAACACTTCGTCGCGATCACGCTGGCGCAGCTCGCGCTTGGCCCAGTCGCGAATCCGGTACTCGGGACGCTTCAGCAATTCCAAAAGTTCGTTGATCGAAGCGTCAGCGATCCGCGGCGGGTCGAGCAATGGTTTCCCTTTCGCGGTGATTCGCCAGATCCGACCCGAGTCGCGGTCACGACGAGGGTCACGAAGTGAGTATTGGGCGTGTCCTTTGATCGGGTTGTACCAGTCGCAAACATAGAGCGCGCCGCGCGGACCCCATTGCAGATCAACCGGGATGAAACTCAGATTCGTGCTGAATAACAAGTCACCGACATATTCCTCTTGATAACCGAATTCACCTTCGACCCACTTGTGAATTTCAACTCGATTGGTGGGTTTGTAGCGGACCTTGATAAATCCGCCTTGCAACTCACTCGGGAAGGTTGGGAAATCGACGATGTGATGTCCACAAACGCCCGAGTACGCTTGCAATCCCGTCGGTTTGGGGTGTTGATTCGGGTACGGCGGGTCGATGGAGTGGAACGCCTCGGCGTAAACCGGATGGCTGGCCATGTGCTGGCCCCACTCGTCAAACGTCACGCCCCACGGATTGGTGCTGTGATAGGTGCCGAAGCTGACCAGTCGATGAGTCCTCGGTTGGAAGCGAAACCAGCCACTGTTTTGTTGGCGCACCGGACCGTACGGTGTTTCGACTTGGGAGTGATGGAAAATCGATTCGCGAAAAATCAGGTCACCGTCGGGCGTCCAAGTAAAATCGTGAAGTGAATGGTGAGAATCTTCGGTACCGAATCCGCTAAGTACGACGTCATGGACGTCGGCCCGATCGTCTCCGTCGGTGTCTTTCAAAAAGGTCAAATTGGGTTGTTCGGAGACGTATACACCGCCGTCACCAAATTCGAACGATAGCGGGACGTGCAAATCATCGGCAAAGACGGTGGACTTGTCGGCGCGTCCGTCGCCGTCGCTGTCTTCCAAAATCACCAGTTTGTCATTCGGTTCTTTGCCCGGGTAAACGTGCGGGTACGTCGTGGAGCAACTGACCCACAATCGTCCGCGCGAATCCCAACGCATTTGAATCGGATTGGCGATCTCGGGGAATTGTTCTTCACCGGCGAACAGGTTGACTTCGAATCGGGGGTCGACGCGAAACGCCTGTTGTTCGTCGGCGGCCGTCATCCACACGTTGGCTCCGCGACTTTGTATTGTTTCCGGCATCGGCGGCAAGTTGCTGTCGTCGATGTCGATGGACGTTTCGCTGCCCGATTTGATGCCCGCCGCGATCTGCCAGATTCGCCCGTCGCGATTATTCGCCATCTGTTCAAAGTTTCGCATGGCCGGCAGAAAGTCCAGGTAACCATAGGTCTGGCTTCGTCCGCCGGTGTAATAGAAAGTATTCAGCGGTCGAAAACGACGAAAGAATTGGCGGTTCTTATCGGCGATCAATTCAGCCAACTCGGGCAAGACCTCTGGGGCTTGCACACGAAAAACCGTTTCGAAAAGTGTTTTGGAAAAGAAACGGTCGCCGTCTTGGTTC
>JAGQPO010000663.1 GCA_020426665.1 Planctomycetales bacterium | reverse complement strand
TTTGTTCAACTTCGTTTCGGATCTCGTCAAACTCGTACTGCATCGCCTTCCAATCGTCTTCGGTTTCGTGAATGGAAAACGCAAAGTCGCCATCCAAATCCAAGTGGTATCCGCTAAGCTCCGAAAACGATGGGCCAAACAAACCCTCGGCCATCATTTCACAAATCGGGCAATCGCAATTTGGAACGTGATGCTCGGTTTCTCGTTCGTCCATTCCTTCGATCGGTACATCGACGGCACGTGGCACACGCCGCCGATCACACTCGATAATAAATCGCGGCGGCGAACCTTCCTCAAAGGGACTTTCCAACCATTCATCGGCGGCAACCCGCATGAAGGAGACCAGATGATCAATCTCGCGCTGTCCGTCGGCGGGATTGTCGTCAAGGTATTGCCAACCGGCGCTGATGATTTCACGGCACAGGTCGTAGTACATGACCAATTCGGAAAATCCGATCGGCCCGCCAACGACACTGGACAGATCCGCGGGCGCCGCAACGATCGGCAATCCGTCTTGAAATCGATATTGCTGAGTCGTCGTTAGCGATTCGATCCAGTCATGAGACCCATGAAGCAATTGCCGTGGGATGCGACCGTCCAATTCAATTCGCGGTGTCATCAACCATTCACGATGGATTTGTCTCAGCAATTCGTAGGGAATCTCGCGACGTTGATGGCGATGGCCGGCAATGTGCCCCAAAACCGACTCTGCGATTTCGCCGCAACGGCGGGCGTTGTGTGATGTGATCAGTGCTGTCGCGAATGCCCTAAGCATGACATCACCGAAAAGTACGTCGCGATCGATGAATGGACGATCGGACGATGTTTGCCGCGCAGCAAACGCGCGATCGCCGCTTACGTTTTCCAGCAACTCCCACCAAGGCGGCAGATGAATTCCGATCTGATAACGCGGTTTGCCACCATCACCAACATCAGCAAAGAATCGCGATCCGTTTGTGATCGTCGGGTAATCGTCCCCGGTTGCCACGCGCTTCTGGCACAGATCGATCAAGATAAAGAAACGGTCCTTCGTGATCGCTCGGCAAACCTGATCACGCGTCGCGGGCTGAAGTGCCACCGCCGACAAAAATTCCGGAACGACCGGCGTCCGATGCCTGTTCCAAAGTTGCAACATTTCTTCCCAAGAATCGGGATCGTCCGAGGCAACCGCAAGAATGGTCAACGGGATCGGTTCGACCAACGATTCACCGAGAAGCCAACCGTCGTGGTCTCGAACGGCGACACAACCACAGGCCAACACATCATCAATTCCATCCAACATCACATCCACCTAAGGAATGAGGGTTCTACAGATTTCCAGCACCGACCTTGCTGGTGTGATCCGGATGTCCCTCATCCTTCGCGACGCCCTTCTGCGTTCTGTCACCGCATTGATAGCAAGACAGAATTCAAAGGAACCGTCATTTGTTTTTTAAAACTAGCGAATGCGACGACGATTGCAAGTGCACGTGTTGGCGAATGAGACATTGACTTGTACGACAATCTTATGAGTGGTTCCTTAACTTGAAAATCGGTTCGCCAGCGGCTGACGTTTGGCTCCCTTTCAACGCCGCTGAATCAACCAGACGGCACCGTGTCGTGTGAATGATGCGCCGGCGTTGGCTTGTCGCCAGGCTGCCGCGCATTCGGACTCGACCTCTTCGATCTGTCGCCGGCGGGCTTGTTGTTCGGATTCTGTTTCGGCCGACGGCAAGAGTTTCAATTCTTCAAGCCGACGGCGCAGCACTGACTCTTTCTCCCGAGCTTGCTTCCTTTGCGCGATCTCCGCTTCATCTGGAACAGGTTGCTGATCGCGCGCAACTTCGCTCGCCCAGGCATCGCCGACAATCAAATCCAAATCGCCGTCGTCGTCGTAATCGACGACCGTAATCCGAACGTGTCCGGCCGGTCGCTCCGTCTTGGCGGTACCTTCCGTACGGGCGGTATCGGCGCGTTGTTGCAGCGTAACCAGCCTAGGCAATGCGGGGCCGACCAACTGTGCGGGCTTGCCAAAGTCGTTAGAGCGGATCGGATGGACGCCGTTGGATTCGTTTCGATACCAAACAATGCTGCCGTCCCAAAGACCACAAATTAAATCCTGGCGACCGTCGTCGTCCCAATCCGCGATCACGCTGGACGAAAAAGCCGGCTCGTCTTTTTGGCGTAGAACCAATTCGCTCGCATCGCCGAAGTTGGGTTCAAGTGAAGATCCGGAATTGGGTAGGATCCAAATTTTTTGCATTCGCGTGACCAGCAAATCCAAGTCGTTGTCCCCATCCCAGTCAAACAGATACAACCGGGCGTTGTAACGACACTCACGTTTGAGAGGATCGTGGGCATATTGCAAGGTCTTTGCAGCGGCAAATTGATGATTGGCCATTCCGTCGAACACTTTCAATTGGCATTCGAGCGATCCGGAAACAAGATCGGTTCGGCCATCACCGGTAAAGTCAACGAGTTGCGGTCCGGCGCCGGTGTGACAGAATTCGTCAACGCTGGCGTTTCTGCCATCGGCCTTCAACCATTCTCCCCTGTCGTAGATCGCCGACGCATTCGTTCCGATGTTTCGAAACCAACGAATGCGGGCGCCCGTGTACGGGTCATCACGATAAATGCCAACAACCAAATCGTTAGTGCCGTCGCCATCCACGTCACCGATCGCTGGCGCCGCATGCGGCAAATCTTCATCGACCAATCGAATCGGTTCGGCAAGTTGCGCCCAACCGATGGCGGGCAAACCGAATGCGGGCAACACGCACAACAGTGCAATGGTCATCGTCTTCATCGTTTGGCCTCGGATCAAGGACATGCGCCGCAGAATCTGCGGGCAAGAAAATGGTGTCTGACCAGTGTTGATTAGACCATGAAAAACCATGGCGCGTCAAAGAAACTCAATCGCGCAGGACGCCGGCTTCTGCGGCGACCAGCGCTTCGTACTGGGCGATCCGCTGTGGGTCGTTGATCCGTCGAAGGTTTTCGGCAAGCAAAACATTGTCGGCGACACGAAGAAAGCGATCAAATTTGACGCGTCGTTTCGCGTCGTCGGGCGCCGAAGCATCGGCCAGTTCACGATAGCGTTTGTAGTCCTCGTGGTTCTCGATCGCGTCAATGAATTCCCTCTGACGCGATGTCAACAATTGCACCGACACGGGGTTCAGAACGTTGGCCAATTCGGGCCAGCGTTTTTTCAGATCGCTGGCGATCTTGCCGCGAAGCTGCCCGGCCGACGTGTCGCCTCGTCTGCGCCGTGACCGGCCGCGGTCTCGCAGTGATTCCAGTTGTTCCCATGCATCAACCAGTCGATTGTCGCCGGTCAGATTCAATTGTTTGGAAAGACCCTCCAGCACGACTCGCTGTGTCGTAGTCGCCAGGCTGAGTACTGTTTGATAAGACGCGTCGTTCTTCAACAGCTTCGGATCATCGTCTCCGAACTTGCTGTACTGGGTCAAAAACTCGCCCGACGTTTTGACCGGCAAATCGATCGTGTCCGCCGTCAAGATTGTGTAGGCGTGGGCTTCGTCGAACGAAACCACCCCGTCGCCGTTGTAGTCGGGCAAATCGATGGTCTCGCCCGTTCGCGTACGGCCGGACAATGCGGCCCAAAAATACGTGCTGTATTCGACGTACGACGACTCGTCGACTTCGGCGGTGCATCCGGCTGCGGGGCGATCATGGACCGTCGCAAAGAATCCGCATCGCTGTTGCTTTGACAGACCTTTGTCGGGATCACCTTCATTAAAGATCATTCGTGCGAACCCGCCGGCATGACATTGCACCATGACCGCGACGACTTGAACTCCATCAGGCAATTCGTCCAACATGCCGACAAATTCAGTCATCTTGATCGCGGTGTTGTTCCACGTGGCGATCGTCGTATCGAAAGGCGTCTTCTGATCACGGCTGCCGTTTCCATGTGCAGTCACAAACAAAACCAGACGGTCCCCCGACTTCATTTTGTCGCCAACATGTTCGAACCAAAGTCGTATGTTCTCTGGTTTCGTGCTACCACGCACGTCCGGGACCTGATGGTTTCGATAGGAAAGTCCGAGCGACGATTGGCTGCCAAAAAACTCGGCCATCAATCGGTTGGCCTTGGGGACCGAATTCGGATCCATCACTTGCAAGTCGTGACCGCTAGATCTTCCATCGGAGAAGTAAACATCGTTATTGGCCGCGTCGGGTTTTACCTCGCGAAGTACACGCTGGAAGTAAAGCACATTGTTTTCCAATGACGCCTGATTGCCAGACGGCGCATACCCGCCACCGATTGTTAAAAAGAAATCCGTCGCCAAAGCAATGCCTTGACCGCTGCCCGACAGCATCGCAAAGCATAATATCGCAAGCAGTGGCATCAAGAATCGTCGCATTGAGTCGTCTCGACTGGGACAGGGTTTAGTGGGTGACTCTGCGGAGCACCAAGGTTTCGCATTTCTACGTCTGCCGATCGGCAAGATCGGATCTTCATTCTACACTGCCCAAACCCGCTGCAGCGTCAACGATCCGTCGAAGGATGCCCAGAAAAATTGCCGGACCGCTAGAAGTGTTTATGCCAACGCAACAGAAACGCGCCGTCCAGATTCGTGTTTCCCAGGCCCGACCGGTACTCCAGTGAACGATCGAACGCCCAACCGATCTCCAAAGTGCTATCGTCGTCGTCATCAAAACTGGTGATGCCCCACGTCACCCGCAGGTCTCGGTAGGTCGCATTGTCGTTACGTTTGTCGTCGCGCTTGATTGCCCAGGTTCCCCCACCCAACTCACCGCCAAAGTACATCGCGCGGTTGGAACTGAGTCGCAATTGGGCCCTTGGACGCGGGAACACACATTCAAGTACCAAATCGTCGTAGGGACGCCAGATCGCACCGGCCACCGGCAAAACGGAGATGTCGTCTCGATCCAGCACCTCCACTCCAAAAACCGATGCCACGTCGGGACTGCATTCGTGATAGCTGACGACATGACCGGGAAAGCGAATCCCCTTGCGCGCGCTGCCTTCGAAATCGCTAAACGCACCGACACCCAACCGCACGTCAAGCATGGTTCGCGGCGACAGCGGCTTGCGCGCCTGGTACGCCATTTGGAAATCAAACAATCGGGGCGGCATGTCCGGAGACCGTGGTCCATCAAGAAAGTGAAACCCCGACCCGAACATCACTGCGGAATCACGGCCCAACTTCAGTGCCGGGTATGACTCCATGCTGAACATCCCAAAGTCACCGCCGGCAAGCCACGTCGTGTTGCTTTGCGTCGCGTTGTATCCAACCCAGTCGCCGAACGAGATCTTGAACTCCGACGGCTCACACACCGCACATTCAAGATCCTGTTCGCCGGACGACACTGTGGTGGAAACGCTTGATTCTTCGATCAACACGTCACTGATCGTGACGGGTTCCAAGTCCAACGATGATTGATAATCTGACGGTATCTCAGGCGTCTCGCCACACAACGGGCGCATCGAATTTGCCGCCAGGAATCCCAACGCAAAGATCCCTGAGAGACAACATCGCAATGTTTTTTCCATCACCTAGTCCGCTTCACAATGGAAATACCACGCCACCACTACTTGCAAATAGTGAAATTGCCCCGCTCGCATCAATCGCAATTTAATTGCATGCAATTCCAGTTGTTCATCGTCGCTGATTGCTCCGCAATCAGAGCGCCAGATCGCGGAGCGATCAGCGACT
>JAGQPO010000662.1 GCA_020426665.1 Planctomycetales bacterium | reverse complement strand
TGCCACATCTTCCACCGTTCTACCGCGTTTCGATCAGCAGATGGTCTGCATTTGAAATCGCAGCCGGACGAAGACCGTCGGGACACCCGACAGCATCCATGAAAGCCCGGGCGCGAAAAGGAACGAGGTTTGCGTAAGTGAAAACTTGTCGACGCGGTGCGGTCGCCTGACTGCGTCCGTTCCTGCAGCACCCTGCGTCACCGACCCTCGGCGGTCGGACATTGTAATCGGCTTGCATTTCACCCCGCGGTAATCCGCACCACCATCTTTCAGGGTTGGGACTATCATTGAGAGCTTCGCTCCAGCAACTGTTTTACGAGATCCGAACGAGCTATTGGTTTCTGCCGTCGTTAATGGTGCTGGCGGCCTTGGTTCTGTCTCAATTTTCAATTTGGGTTGATCGAACCGTCGGCTCCGAATGGCTGGATCGCTTCTGGTTCGCTTCGATGAACCAACCGGCGGGGGCACGTGCGCTGCTCGCGACGGTAGCGGGTTCGATGATCACTGTCGCCGGTGTGACGTTCTCATTAACCATTCTCGCTGTGTCGCACGCGACATCAAATTTTGGCCCTCGCTTGTTTGACAACTTCATGCGAGATCGTGGGAACCAAATCACGTTGGGAACCTTTGTCGCCACCTTTCTGTACTGTCTGCTGGTGCTAAGAGTTGTTCGCGGGGAAGTCGAATCCGTACACCATGCGTCTGAATCCGCATTTATTCCTCAGCTTTCGATTCTTCTCGCACTCGCGTTGACGGTCGCGAGCGTTGCCGTACTTATCTACTTCATTCATCACGTGCCTGAGAGCATTCATATTTCAACGGTCCTGCAAAACCTGGCCGAAGACATGTGGACGAAAATGGATGAACTGTACCCCGAGGGCGTTGGTGAATCGTCCAATCACCATGATCAAGCCGCTTGCGATGAATCAATGTCGTTCAACCAAAAGATATTGGCGCCCCGCGGCGGTTATTTGCAGGGAATTGACGATCTTGCCTTGATGAGTCTTGCCAAAACGCACGACGTTGTGATTCGTCTGACGCGACGGCCGGGAGATTTCATTCGCCGTTTTGAATTGATCGCCGAGACAACCGCAAGTGCTGAAGATGCTGAAGATGTAGACCAGATACAACAGTCAATCTGTGATTCATTTGTGTTCGGATTCTCAAGGACACCTACGCAAAACATGTTCTTCGTTCTGAACGAATTTGTTGAAGTCGCCATGCGTGCCCTTTCGCCCGGCGTCAATGACCCTTTCACAGCAATGCAGTGTATCGATTGGTTGTCAGAAGGTCTGGTGCAACTGTCGCGTCGCACAATGCCGAGTCCATTTCGGCTAGACGACCGCGGCGATCTTCGCATCGTGACGACCGCTGTGACCTACAACGATTTCGTTGACTTAATGGTCAGCCAATTGATTCCTTACGTTTGCCAAGACCAGAACGCCCAGGCCTATTTCATTGATTCGTTGCGCCGGGTCATCGCGATATCACAAAACAAAGAACTGAATCACTTGATTTCCGAGCAAATCGAATCGCTTCAATCCGGGAACCACGGTCAATGATTGAACGATTCGCTTAGTGTGTTTGTC
This sequence comes from Planctomycetales bacterium, assembly GCA_020426665.1. GTDB lineage: Bacteria > Planctomycetota > Planctomycetia > Pirellulales > Pirellulaceae > Stieleria. The sequence goes on along the minus strand of JAGQPO010000662.1, from coordinate 2,889 downwards.
CAATCGCGGTGGCGCCGGGCGACGTCCGATAATAACGATTCATAGCGATCGACCATTGCCGGCCAGCCGAATTGTTCGACGATTCCCGTTCCGGCCCGTCCAAGTTTCTCTCGTTCGGCCGGGCTGCTGATCATCCGGGAGATCCCTTCACATAGCCCTTCGATTGAAGGTTCAACCAAAAGTCCGTTTCTGCCGTGGTCGACGATAACGCGGGGGCCACTTTCGCAATCCACGCTGATCGAAGGGACTCCTAATGACATCGCTTCCAACAGGACCGAAGGGAAACCTTCGTACTGGCTTGGCAAACAAAACAATGTTGCTTGCGCCAGTGACTCCGAAAGCGGTCTCATCCATCCAGGCAATTGAAACCGATCGGCGATCTGCAGCATTTGGGCTTGCCTGGTCAGCTGGTCGCGCAACGAGCCTTCGCCGTAGATCACGAGTTGCCAGGATGGATCAAATTCCGTCGCCTTGGCAAACGCCTCAAGCAGTCGATCAAACCCTTTTTCCGCCTCCAGCCTTCCGGCGCCGACGATTAACTTTCGCCCGATCGCTTGATCGCGATGGGAACACACCGTCGGCGTGTCCACCGCCGATGGGATCACTTCGACGCGGTGTGAGAAAGGTCGCAAGTAGGCGGCGGACGCTTCGGTCAGCGCAACGACGGCCGACGCGTGAGGATACGAACGCTTGCGTAACAAATCCCAAAACCAACCGAGTGATTGCCGGGCCGGGTCACTTCTTTCACTGACGACAATCGGCGGCCCGAGACGATGGGACGACAGCAGGACGTCAATGTTCATACGGTCGCAGAAGGATAGCACAACGTCCGGCATGTGCGCGCGAATCGTCGTTGCAATTGCCTGATGACGTTGGCGAACTTGGCGGAACTTACCGAGGGGGCCGACGGCATCGGACGATAGGTTCAAGGTTACGCGGCGAACGGCCGGATCGATTTGATGTCGATCGCCGGAGCCGTCGTCCAGCGTAACCAAAGTCACCGAGTGACCTCTTTGGCTTAGCCGCGAAGTAAGCCCAGCCATCACACGCTCGGCACCCCCACCGGCAAGTGAATGGATGAAACAAGTGACAGAAAGTTCAACGATACCGGCATCCTGGCCAGACATTTTTAGGTGCCATCACCTTGTTCGCCAGGGACCTGTTCTCGCGGCGCCTGATCAATGGGTCCGGGCAAGATCTGTTCAATTTCGGTCGCGGCTTCGTCTTCCGGATCGTCGGCCGACTGAATCGATGGTCCGGCCGCATCCGTCGGTGCGTCTGGCACCGCCGTCGATTGCGCCGTCACGATGCCGTCAATTTCTAACCACATGGCGAGTTGTTGGCGGATTTGATTGAACCCCGGCAGTCGCGAAATCGGCGACAAGTCGGGATTCTGTGTGACGCCGTCATAACGAGTCAGCAAAATGGAAATGGAATCCGAAGGCCGGCCTTCAACCACATCGGCAATGATCGTATCGGGTTGCAGGTAGTCCAACCAAACGTCGGCGTCGTCTGATCGTCGTTGCAATGATTCGCGCAATGACTCGGCGGACCGACGCAAGGTGCTCAATGAAAAGCCGCCGGCAGGGTACCGTGCGATCGACGCCGCAGGGGGAACCGTTATCTCAGGGATTCCGCCGCCCGAACTTGCTCGATAACGTTCGTCGGGAATAGGCAGGCCATTGTTCCCGGCAGCATACGACTGTGGTTCATACGGACGTGTTCCATACGATTGAGGCATTCCGGCCGGGTCGGCGTAGCGGTCCGGCACCGAGTAGGAGTAGCCGTATTCGTAACGCGGACGATAGCTTTCGTAGGTGTATCCGCCGATCGGATACCCCGGTTGTACGATCGCAGACGGCACGACCGCAGAGGGGCCGATATTCATGGAGAAGAATGGTGTCTGAACCCGTACGCTGCTCGGTGGTCCCAGAATGACCGGCGGCGCCGGCCAAACGGCGCCATAATAGGGCGATGGCATGATCGGTGGGGCAATCACAACCGGACCTCGCGGGCGATAGCCGCGATAGAAGTATTGGGCAGTCGCAGATTCCGTGAACGTGAAGAAAATCAGCACAGCGATCACGGCCGTTGTTCCAAAGCATCCGGGCCGCCGGGTCGACTGAAAAGTGCCGTTGCCAGCCAAAATCGATTTCGATTGGGCGATCAAATTCATCACAGGAATCCTGAACGAGGAACGGAGACATTTGCGTGGCGGAGCGATTCCATCAGTCTACCTTGGAAATTGGCCCGCTGAAGGACCATTTAACCGCCGCAAAGTTGCTAATATAGGCGTCGGAACATTAATTCCATGTCCGTCGCCCCGCCTTCCCCCTCCCCTGACTGAAAAGGCCTGATTGCTATGAGCAACCACTCATCAAACCATTCTTCAAGACGAAGGTTCCTGAAAAAGTCCAGTGCCGCGGTCGCCGCTGGCGGCTTTCTAGGCGGCAGCAACCTGCTGATCACTGGTACAAAAGCGAGTGGAGCGATCGACGGTGCCAATGATCGAGTTCGGATCGCGGTCGCGGGGTTGAACGGTCGCGGACAATCACACATCGATGGTTGGATGAAAGCACCCAACGTCGAATTGGCCTACGTTGCTGATCCCTGGGAAAAAGCTCTGGCCAAAGGAATCGGCGGCGTCGAAAAACGTACCAAGGGAAAGTTGACAACGAAACCGATCGACGACATTCGTCGCGCTTTGGACGATCCAACGCTGGACGCGATTTCGATTGCGACACCGAACCACTGGCACTCGTTGATGACCATCTGGGGCGCTCAGGCCGGGAAACATGTCTACGTCGAAAAACCGATGAGTCACGATATCGCCGAAGGTCGCGTCGCTGTGGCCGCACAAAAGAAATACGGCGTCGTCATTCAGCACGG
>JAGQPO010000661.1 GCA_020426665.1 Planctomycetales bacterium | reverse complement strand
CCACGGTAGACGTCGATCGTGTAGCTGAGCGTTTGAAATGTGTAAAAGGAAATGCCGACGGGCAAAACGATGTTCAGCGTGCTGTGATTCAATCCAAATGATTGGAGCAGCACTCCGGCGGATTCAATAAAGAAATTGAAATACTTAAAGAATCCCAGCACGCCAAGATTTACACACAGGCTGACAAGAAGCCATCGTCTTTTGATTCGCGTCACCGTTGCTGACGCAATCTGTTTGGCGACGAAATAATCAACGACGGTCGATAGAACCAACAGCCCGCAGAATCGATAGTCCCAATAAGCATAAAAGTAATAGCTGGCAGCCAACAGCAACACGTTCCGGGGCAAACGAGTGCGGCACCGCCAAACGGCCAATAACGCAACGAATAGAAAAACCAGGAATTCCGCCTGAGTGAACTGCATCGTCAATCCGTCTCCGAATCGTTCGATAGGGCGTCATGCCAAATGCTGTTGGCAATCAATTTTGATGACAACAAACCTGTCGCGATGATCTCGTTGCCGACTGCGTTGTAATGTCCCACACCGAATTGACCGTTGTGAAATCCTCGCGGCCAAATCCCTTCGGCGACAACTCGGTCCAAGTCCGGCCGCAAGTCGACGGCTTCAAATCCGTGTTTTTGGCAATGTTGAACCAGTTGTTCGTAAAGCTCCGAATCTGGATCATCACGTACAACTTTCCCGCCAATGATTGCCGGAAAAAGCGGTGCATACAAGAACACGCATGGGCGGTCGGTCTGCAAACTTAACCGATTGAGTTGTTTTGAAAGTAGGGCACGTTGTCGCTCCGTACTAGTATTCCGCCGCAGCTCGGTTGCTGAGTAGCGGAAGTCGCCAAGAGTTTCGTCTGACGGGCCATTTTCTAAAGTCTTGACGACTTCCGCTGCGCTGTCGACCTGAAAGTTGACTTGCGGCGGAATACCAGGCCGCTCTGACGCAAGAGACGGCGGTTGATTCTGCGACACTACGGGACCCGGCCGAAATCTGAACGATCGGATTTCGTTGTCCTGGCCTTTCGTTAAAACATTCCTGCCGGCCTGAATCATGAACGCCGGAACATTCTCTGCCAGCTCGTTGAACCTCTGATCGGTCTTCTCGCTTGATTCGTCGACTTCGATGCACCAGTCGGACCATTGAACCACCAAAAAGACGTGTGCATCGATACGAATGCTTTGATCGGGATTCGTATTAAGTGATCTGATTTGGCGAATCCAATCATTGCAATCGTCGCCACTCCTGGCCATCGGCAGAACCAGCACTTCGTTTCGAGAGCGGCGCGAAACATGTGCGGCAATTTTATGTGAATCGTCGACGCAAACTCCTTCGGCTTGAGAATCGCCCCACAAGGCGACATGAAACGCAGCGACGTGGCCGCGAGGGTCCGTCGGTTGGCCGGGCATTCCAAGTGGTCCGATCTTCGTCGTCGCATACCCTTCGCTTCGCCATCGATAACTGGAATGCGGCCGCAATACATCGACGTTCCGCGACGCTTCATGGACCTTCGGCAAATAGGATCGTACAAACCACGGCGACGTTACGCCGATAATGAGAGTGCCAAGAATGAAACCGGTGATCCATCGCGTCATGTTTCTGGAAATGGGAGGTTGATATCGATTCAGGATTTGCGGTCTAAGATAGCCGGGCCGAAGATCTCGCGGGCGGATTGTGCATCGGAATGTTGCAATAGATAGGCTGTTCGAGAGTTTGGATCGACGCAAGATTCCAACAGTGTGTCGTCTCCGATACTGGCCAATCCCCGGTACCGTTGGTGCCGGTGGATGATCTTTTGGTTGTCCAAAGCCTTTTGGATCCGCCTGAGGTGGTCTTCGCTGAATGCGTGAATGGCGTCGTGATATCCCGAAGCACGGATCTCAAAAAGCGGCGGTTTGATGAGCGAGACACGATTGGCATCCAACAACGGTCTCAGATATTCGTCGAAAAACATCAACATCAAGGCCCCGCAATGGATCCCGTCGGCATCGGGATCAAACAAAAACAAAATTCGATCGTAACGCAGCTCCGCCATTTCTTCGGCATGCCAGCCTGTCCCCAAGGCATCGATCAGTTCCGAAAACCATTGGTTCTTTCGGACCGATGCATCCGATGCCTTCGTTGCGTTCATCGGTTTCCCTTGCATCGGCAGCACCGCTTGGAACCGCCGATCGCGTACCCGGGCGACGGACTTTGACGCCGAATCGCCTTCGACCAGGATCAGTTCACGGTAGCTATCGTCCGACGCGTTGGCTGGCGGCGAGCAATCGATCAATTTTGTTGTTTGCGTGATGAAAGTCATAAACGCAATTTCCGTGGTCGACCGACACCTTAGGTCATTAGATTGTCGAGTCGTCGATGTACCGTTTGGTCAAGCCGGCGTAGGCCTCGATCCGGCGGTCTCGCAAAAATGGCCAATGAGTCCTGACCACATCGATCTCACCCAGATTGCAATCCACACACAATACATGATTTCCCGAGTCACCGGCTTGTCCGATGACTTCACCGCGCGGTGATGCGACAAATGAATTGCCCCAAAATTCGACTTCCCCTTCCACGCCGACGCGGTTTGGTGCTCCCAACCACAACCCGTTTGCGATCGCGTGCGCCCGCATCGAAGTTTGCCACGCACTCAATTGGCCGGCGCCAAACTCTTCCTTTTCGCCGGAGATCCAGCCGATCGCAGTCGGATAAAGCAGGATTTCTGCACCTGCCAGCGCGAACAATCGGGCTGCTTCGGGGAACCATTGGTCCCAGCAAATGCCGACACCCAACTTTGCGTACCGCGTCTGAATGGGTCTGAATCCCAGGTCGCCGGGCGCAAAGTAAAACTTTTCGTAGTACAACGGGTCATCGGGAATGTGCATCTTTCGATAAGTCCCCGCGATCGACCCGTCGCTATCGATGACGACGGCGGTGTTGTGATAGACACCGGGGGCACGACGTTCGAAAATCGGAGCGACGATCACAATTTCGTGTCGTTTGGCCAGCATTTGCATGCGCTGAACAGACGGACCATCCAACGGTTCTGCATAGTCAAAGTTCGTGTGGTCTTCGGACTGGCAGGGATAGGGGGTTGCAAAAAGCTCCTGGAGACAGACGATCTGAACTGACTCCGATGCTGCCTCGACCACCAGCTCCTCGACCTCCTCGAGCATTTGGTCAAGCGAACCAGCATAGGCCATTTGCAGCAGTCCGAGCCGCACGTTTCGATTGGTCACGATTTCGATCACCGTTTAATGGAAAAGAAGTAGCCTTGGAAACAATATTTGTCGCAGGAACCGGCACGGAAGTCGGGAAGACCTATGTCGCCAAGGGGCTCGCCGCGACAATGCGAGCCGGCGGTATCAGAGTCGGAGTCTACAAACCTGTCGCCAGTGGGTGTATCCGGCAAGAAGTCTCCGTAGTCGATTATTCTAACGCAGACGGAACTTCGCTGGTTTCTTCGGACGCCCTCGCGCTGTGGGAAGCTGCCGGTCGTCCGCGCGATCTGGTCGCGGTGTGTCCGCAGCGATTTGAAGCGCCCCTTTCACCGAATGAAGCTGCCAGACGCGAAGGCAAAACCGTTGATATCGATAAGATGATCAACGACATCCGAGGATGGGGTGATCACTGTGACACGCTGATCGTCGAGGGGGCCGGCGGATTAATGAGTCCACTCGCCGAGCAAATGTTGAACGTCGACCTGTTCAAGCGACTGCCCCGCGCAACGCTGTTCCTGGTTGCATCCAATCGGCTGGGAGTCATCCACGATGTGATCGCTACCTGTCGCGCGGCGACCGCGTCGGGTGTCGCGGTGGCGCGGTTGTATCTATCGGCTGCTAATGCCGACGGCGACCTTTCCTGCCAAAGCAATGCAGAACAAATCCGGCATTGGCTGCCGGGCATTAACGTACAAGTGATCGATTGGGGCGGGGCTGTTGAGTAGGCCTTAAAGATCGCTGTGCCGGTCAGCTCATAGACAGCCCCGTCGTTCCACACCTTGCACGATCACCGCTAAGTTAACTTTGTACGCCGGCACACCCAACGCCAAAAGAATTGCAGTCATGCATTCGGGCAACCGCAAATTCGGAATAAAAAACGTGCCCGACATGACACTTGGGACTGATTTAGGGCATCAAAACGCGACATCTATACCTAATGCTTTTGAACAAGAATTAAGGGGAGTCTGTTATTCAAAGATGCCAACTACCCGAAACGTGCGGCCACAATACAATGGAGTCTCACACTTTGATGTCTCTTTAGCGGTCGAGGTTAACGTTACCTTTCAATGGCTCTGATCCAGTTGCTGTTTGGTTTAGCGGTGCTTGTTGCAGGAGCTGAATTGTTGGTCAGGGGGGCAGCAGCACTCGCTGATCATGCCAAAATCTCGCCCCTGGTGATC
>JAGQPO010000660.1 GCA_020426665.1 Planctomycetales bacterium | reverse complement strand
GTGTTTGCGTTGCACGCGACGGCAGCATCAATGGCCGCGGAATCGACGGGCGTTCCTGCAAATTGAAACCGGACGAGCATGGGTTTGAACAAGCCAAGATACCGGTGGCGATGATGGACAAGCCTGCACACGACGGCCACTGGATTATCACCGCCGATGGAACGGTCATCGACAAGGAAACCGGGATCGGATTCGCGATCCTGGATGAAAAATCAAACCGATACCGCATCGGACAACCGCTTCATTTACCGCATCGATTTTTCCACCACTACACGCTGCGTTGCCCTAAGTCATCAAAGAAACTTCGCGGTGTCTCTGCCAAACAGGCCACGTCGCTGCTGGCGGCCGGCCAGGCCCAACACGAAGCGCATCGTAAAAAGAAGGAAGAAGCCGAAAGCGACCCGAATCGCGATGCCGTCGCCAATGCAGTTGCAAAGTGGTTGCCCGATGCGCCGCCAAGGTTGCAAAAGGGCCTGGGGAAAATCATCAGCATCATGGCCGCCGAACAGGCTTCGATGAATGGGTTTCTGACGCGTATCACCGAACCGCCGAAAGAAACGCAACAGGATTCGAAAGGGGACGCCAAAGCGACTTTTGCGCCGTCTGCCGGCGGTGTGAGTGAATTGTCGATCCCATGGGCCGGATCGAAACGAACGAATTGGTACCAGTACGGTAACGCCAATGCACCGACGATTCACGTCGAGGCCGTCGTGGATTTTTTACGGACAGGAAAGGAGCCAAAAATTCCCGCTGGAAAACCGAATTGGATTTCGGCACTCGACGACCCCTGTACCGCGGCATGGAAATGGTTCTGGCAACGTTCAACCCATGATGCGGATACCGATGCAGCGAAGACAACGCCGGTGCGCGCGCGATTCGAAAATGCATTGGGTCTGAAAGGCCTGGCCTATCTCGCCGAGTGCGGCATTTTGGAATGGAAAGGTAAATTCGTTTATCACATCGCCGAACCGTTTTCCGAATCCGAAGCGCAACTGGAAAAGAACAAACCCTATGCGCCCCAAAAGGAAAAACCGCTCGCTTGGTCCGACGGAAAGCATCGTTACGTCACTTACCCCGTCGGCAGCTATCGGATCGACGCGATTCATGTGCTTGAGTATGTCGAGACGGGAGAGTCAAAACCACCGAAACCCTACACGATCAACGAATCGATTGAACTCAAACGCACTTGGGGATCGAAACAAGTGAATCGGTTTGTCGATGCAGTTCGCACACTCGATTCGTTACCACTGGTCGATGCCGAACAGTTGGACACGGCCGCCCAAGGGCTAGGCGCTTCGCCCGTCCAGGTCGCTTTGGCGTGGATGGCCGATTTGCGAACCAACCGATATGGCCAGGAAAAACTGACCAAGGAACTGCGAAACCACTACGGTTGGAAAGTCAACGAAATCAAACTGGCGATTTCTGCGCTCGATGGAGAATCGTTGCCGTTGCCACTACTTGCATCAGGGCTGTTGGATGATCCCGATGGAGCAATCGGCAGCAGGAAAGGTGAAGCCTTTGATCGCATGATCGCCGCATGGAAAAAGTTTCGCCAATCCCGAGTCACGCTTTCGCCACACGCCGCGGCACAGTTGGAACACGTCGGATATGGCTATCCGCGTTTCAATCGTCAAGCGTTTGTTGATCTGCTGTCGGATCCAAAAGGCTCGGGAATCTTGGACAAACGCAAGACAACATTTCACTACGCCAACGATTCCAAACGTCACCAACAGCACCTTTTAGACGCCCAGTATTCGCCGGAGCCGCCGGTTAATCTGGAATCCGTGTTGCCTGATTTATTTGATGCGATTGGATGGGTTAATTACGCGACACCCTTCGGTGATCCGGCGCGGCGGCGGATCGCTGATTTGATCAAAGCGACACGGGCGTGGTTGGACGCCCCGACAACAACGTTGCCGTTCGGGGCTGAACGAACACAACGCGACTGGTACGGCGACAAAAAAGTGGATGTCGACGGAACGGTTGACCAGTTTTCAAAATTGATCGCCCCTTGCAAGCGTCAAAAAGACGGTCACTACGAACTGGACAACGGTCTGATTTTGGGGGCGTTGTTTCCGCCGGTTTGCCGATTGCACTTTCGCCCGTCAAAGTTAAAAAACGAAAACGACCTCGCCGCTTTGGCCGCCGCAGGGAAAATCACATTTGGTTACGAAGGCGACGGATCAACGGAACTTGATTTCGCGGAATTCGTCTTGGCGATGCGTTCCTCCGTTGCCGACCAGCTGGAACAAATCAACCGCAGCGATTCGTATCCAGACGGGACATGGGAACATAATCCAATTGAATCGGTGCCTGACTTGGTTCAAGAAGTATCCAAACGGCACAAAATCAGTGAACACGCCGCAATGCTTTACCTGCAAATTTTGGCCTTGCCTGATCCGACCGCAAAGCAGGTACAAACGTGGAACGGGTGGAAAGCAGCCGAGTACAAAAAGGCAACGGTGGAATTGATCGGAAAAGAGTTGTTGGTGGAAGCGAAACGTAGCCGTGCCGGACGAGACGTCTTTTTGCCCGGCGGATGGGAAGCACTGAAGTTGCCGAACCTTCCCGTCGAAACGTGGAAGCTGTCCATGTACGGTCACGACAACATCGACCGATTGCGCGGCGCAAGTGCTGCGTTATTGGTTTGTAAGCGGCCTGTTTCGGCGCAGTTTCGATTCGCCTACGATCGTGTGCGTTCCGGTGATGCACCACGTTACGAAGAGACGCTAAGAAGTTGACATGCGCGCTGACGCGTCGCGCCGGCTTGGTTGCCGAGGTTTGGACCAAGATTTCGAATTCACCACAGCGCCGACGCAGGCAGCATCGGCAACTCATTTGGGACGCAATTGCCGATGGCAAAAAAGAAAGCATCAAACCAAGGATCTGCAGACTCGCCGGCTATGCAGTCTCTATCGTCGGCGCAAGATCGATCGGCCATGCAAGCTCCGCCGGCCGAGATTCGCTATGCCGATGAACTTGCGATCTTGCGCGAGGCCGACGCCCATCCGCGGCCTGATGGATGGATGTTGTCGCCGCCATCGATCGTCGATTTCATCTGTGGAACCGGCGGTGAAAAGGTTGGAGCAAAAAAGTCGTCTGCTCGCGCGATCACCGAAAAATTCGTCGGACCGCGAGACATCATCCAACGATGTGTCGTCACACTGGCCGGCGAGCGTGGTTTGATGCTGGTGGGTGAACCTGGTACAGCAAAATCAATGCTTGGTGAATTGTTGGCAGTTGCGATCAGCGGAACGGGCGCGTTGGCTGTTCAGGGCACGGCGGGCACCACGGAAGATCAAATCAAATACGGCTGGAACTATGCCATGTTACTGGACCGAGGTCCGACACCCCAGGCGTTGGTACCATCGCCGGTCATGCAGGCGATGCGTTCCGGAAAGATTGTCCGCTTCGAGGAGGTCACCCGATGTTTGCCGGAAGTCCAGGACGCGCTGATTTCGATCTTGAGTGAACGTCGGATGATGATTCCCGAGCTGGGTGACGAAGATTGCAGTTTGTTTGCCGCACCGGGATTCTCGTTGATCGCAACGGCCAACCTTCGAGACCGCGGCGTTTCGGAAATGTCGGCGGCTCTTAAGCGTCGTTTTAATTTCGAAACCATCGCGCCGATCGCTGACGCGGGAAGAGAATGCCAACTCGTTTCCGATCGGGCAGCCGCATTGTTGCATGAATCACGCAGCAACAAAACAATTGACAAAGCAATGATCGAATTGCTGGTCACCGTCTTTCGTGATCTACGCAGCGGTCGCACCGACGAAGGTTGGCAGGTCGATCGACCCAGCACAGTGATGAGCACTGCCGAGGCCGTCACGGTTGCAACGGCGATCATGCGAGAAAGCGCGTTTTTTCCGTCCGGGTTTGATCCAGTGTCACGGATGCCGGGTCACTTGTTGGGCGTTGTGATGAAGGACGACGAAAAAGATCGCCAACGATTGCTGGGATACTGGGACGGTCCCGTGCAACGTCGATCAAAGACAGGTGGACCGCTGTGGAAGAAACTTTACGACCGACGCAGCGTACTTGATGAGGCAGCGATCGACTCTCCGATCGGGCAAAAGGATTGATCGGACGCGATTCAATGGACCCACACGAATCCTGTCGATTGCTGAATCAGTGCACCGAGCCGTTTTTGATCGGCGTGCGCCATCATTCGGCGATGCTTGCCAAGGCGATGTCCACGTTGCTGGACCGTGCGGCGCCCGAAAAGATTCTGGTGGAGTTGCCATCGGACCTTTCCGATTGGATCCGACACATCGCGGACCCGCAAACGAAAACTCCCGTCGCGATTTCCGCCGTCAATCCTAACGGGGGCATGTGGTTCTATCCGTTGGCCGATTTTTCTCCCGAGTACGCAGCGATTCGATGGGCATACGACAACAATGTTCCCGTCGTTGCTTGCGACCTTTCGGTTTCTGCGACGTCGACGTTGCCGCCATTTTTCGGTGATCACGGACCTTGTGGCCAATCGCCCGATGTGCTGACTGCGATGAAGCGGCGGACTGGGGCGACAGACGT
>JAGQPO010000659.1 GCA_020426665.1 Planctomycetales bacterium | reverse complement strand
GGACGCCGCTTGGCTGGCAACCAATCAGAATCAGAATCAGAAGCAGTAGAACAGGTGCACGATTCATATCGTCGTCGGCAGTTGGGTGGGGGCACGAGCAGGTCGTGTGTCATGGGTAGGACCATCCATTTTACACTGCCGTGATCATCAATGCCGCAACAGGAATTCCCCAGCACAGGCAACTCATCCTCAGCCCGTCGGCCAGCCATTGTCGAGGACGCGTTTCATGGCGCCGAGCGTTTCTTTGCTGACGTGATGTTCAATTCCTTCACTGTCGGTCGCGGCAGTCCTGGCAGAGACACCCAGTTTTTGCAGAAAAGCCTGAACAATTTCATGCCGGCGCCGCGATTGTGACGCCAATCGCTTTCCGCGTTCGGTCAGCTCGATCGGTTGATACGGCGCCGTTTTGACCAGCCCGTCTCGCTGAAGACGCTTGATCGTATTGTTGACCGTCGCGTGAGTGACCCCAAACTGATTGACAAGTTCGACGGCCCGGCAAATGCCTCGATCCGCGATCGCGTCGGCAATCGCTTCGACGTAGTCCTCGGCAACTTCGCTGGCGTGATCGGAACGGGTTCGTTGGTGAACTTTTGTCGGCAATGTCCTGTCTTCCCGTGAACTAAAACTGGAAACGTGAGGTGGCAACGCCCTAGTTTAACCGACATCCCCACACATGTAACACGGTCTATCTGTGCCACTACACGGACCACGACGGGCGCATGTGGATTTCTGCAAAGCAGGGTTGCCCGGCAGGGGGCGAGGTGCTATTCTTTTTCAATCAAACTTAGCCGCGGCTAACTTAGCCGCGGCTAACGTAGGGGCGGCTAACTTGGTGTGCCCTTTGGAACTGGAGAAGTGCATTGGGATATAAAGATCCAACCCCCGCCGATCGATCCGGCCGCAGAATTCGCGAGGCGTTTACGGTGGTCGAATTGTTGGTCGTGATCGCCATTGTTGGGACGCTCGTCGCGTTGTTGATGCCTGCCGTGCAAGCGTCGCGGGAAGCGGCACGGCGCATGTCGTGCAGCAATCAACTGCGTCAGATCGGATTGGCGACTCAGAATTATCATTCGGCATTCCGTCAATTTCCGTCGGGATACGTTTCATATGTAACGACCAATGGCTCCGCACCGGCATCGGTCAAGATGGATGCGATGACTTGGGATGCAGGGCCGGGATGGGGCTGGGCTGCCGCACTGCTGCCGTTTATCGAAGGCAGCGCCGCCTTTGACGCGATCCAAATGGACCAACCGATTTGGTCAGCGACGAATCTGGATGCGGTTGCAGCGTCTGTTCCGGGGTTTCTGTGCCCGTCGGCGACCGGTGGCGATGATGCGTTCACGGTCGTTGATGGCGTCGGCGACCCTTTGATGATCGACGGAAAAGTCGTTCGCCTGGGACGCAGCCACTACGTCGCCAGCCACGGACAAGAAAGTTGTTGGGGCGAATGCGGATCGGCAGCGACGGGCGTCGTGTTCACCAATATCTACAGGGCTCAGACCGCCACCGTCCAGATTAACGGAGATGCAAGTCGTGTCGCCGATGGGCCGTTCTTTCGTAATTCGAAAACCAAATATAGCGACATACTGGACGGAACGACTAACACGATTTTCTTTGGCGAGCACAGTTCTGCACTGAGTGACAAAACTTGGGTCGGCGTTGTCCCGGGAGCTTTTACCCATCCCAATTGGTCGAGTCCGGAAAACGGCGCAGACGCGGCCGCGACTTTGACTCTGGTCCACGCAGGACCATCCGGTGGAGAGTTGGACATCACTGGGAATCCGATCATCCATCCGATCAATTTCCCTACCTACCACGTCGGGCAGATGTACTCGCAACATCCGGGCGGCGGCAATGTCGTGATGGGCGACGGTTCAGTTCAATTTGTTACCGAATTTGTCGATCTTTTTCTGTGGGCAGAACTATCAAGTATGCGTGAACATGAACAAATTGACTGGGAGGGACTGTGATGCGAAATCGCATGGTCGCCGCAAATGTGACAAAGAATATCCCGATGACGGCATTGATCATCTTGTTCGTCGGACTGGTAATCCATTGGGCGTGGCCTAGGAGCCCGGTCGAGTTAAGCCGCGACGGGTACGCAATCACCACGGCATTGTATCGTGTCTGCAATCAACAAGATCGAAATGGATTGAAGGAGATTGACGAACATTTGCAACAGGCGACGCGGTCACGCAAGTTACCGGACGACCAGCGTGATGTGATTCTTGTCATTATTCGCGACGCCCAATCTGGAAATTGGAACGGCGCGATGAAACAATGTCGAGATTTACTGGAAGATCAAGTCACGCAAGACTCTCGCCGTGCAGAGACAAGCTCATTGGACCGACAGTCTTGGATGTAAAAATGCGGTTAACGAGGGACTTGAATCGTCGTGTAAGCTCGGTTGGGATCGCTGTATTGCCTTGGATCTAGTTCTGGAACGTCCCACAGATCGGTCCCGTGACGTTGAACCCGAACTCTGCCGATCGTCATTCGCGCCAGTCCATAGAAAATTTGGCGATTGTTCGATTCATCCGGACGCGATTCTAAAAGAAGAATCACTTCCGGATCTGTTCCCTCGGCGATGCAGAATAGATGTCCTTCAACTCCCGTTTGGTTGCTCCACGAATAAAGCGGCTGGGGAAGCACGCGCAGCTGATAGTTTTCCTGGGTTTGAAAACGCAGGAGTTTCGCCGTGAATTGACGGGCAATCTGTTTGTACTGGGTGATCCGTTTGCGTGCATCATCGTTCAGCTCGGGAGCCTCCGTCAGACGTGTCAGTGTGAGTGTCTGATTCGGATGCCAAAATTCACCGCCGGAGTCTTCCCCGCGCAGGGGAAGGTCTAGCAGGGCGTGAATCTCATGAGTCAACAAGATCTTGTTACCAGATGTCTTGATGTCGAAGACGCAACTGATCACCGCAGGTCGGCCGTCGTGCGTCCACAAGTAGGTGGCACCCGCGGTGTTCAACCGCGTCGGGTTGTTCCATGATTGCAGCGGTTCGTCCTGACGAGTGGTTGCGACCCAATGCCCATCAACATGTGCCGAAAACGTGCGCGGCTCAATTAGTTTTTGTCGCAGTTCGTCAACCGTTACCCCGGCCCCACGCACCTCGGAAATTGCCTCGATGGGCTCTTCTGCATAGGTGGTGGTTCGGGAAACCAGTGGGATAAGTAGGACGAGAGTAAGAAATCGACGAGACATGGTGATCACCGTATTGCGTGGGATGCAAGACGCCAAAGCCTCAATATAGACGAAATGTCTTTGCCTCGCATGCGAAAACTTTGGGGGCTCCGTCATTTTTCGGCGGAATCCCCGGCGATCATCTGCGAGTTTTGAAG
>JAGQPO010000658.1 GCA_020426665.1 Planctomycetales bacterium | reverse complement strand
TATTCCCGCCGGGGCAATTTGCCCCGGCGGGACAGCAATTTGCATAGAATGGGAATCCATGAGTGAATCCCAAATCAAGACTTCGCATTCAACGGAGCATCGGCACGGTGGGCTGGGACAACTGGCCTCCACCGCGATCTGCGGCAACGATATCACCTCTTCGTGTTTGTATGTTTCTGCGTTGGCGATTGGATATGCGGGCCGCTGGGATCCGGCGTGCCTGATCTTCGTCGCGGGAACGTTGTACCTGTTTCGATCAATTTATGCCGAAGTCGTCGGCGCTCTGCCGCTAAATGGCGGCGCTTACAATGCCTTGCTCAATACGACCAGCAAGTACCGCGCATCGATTGCGGCGTGCTTGACGATCCTTTCCTACATGGCGACCGCGGTGATCTCGTCGAATGAAGCGATGCATTACCTGCATTCGATGTGGACCGGATTGCCGGTGATTCCGGCAACCATCGGACTGCTGGCGTTATTCATGGTGCTGGCAATTATCGGGATCACTGAGTCTGCGGTCGTCGCCATCGGCATCTTCTTGTTCCATTTGGGATCCATGTTTCTGTTGATGGCATTCGGCGTGTATGCTTTGTCGTCGACCGGATTAGAGGTTTTGTGGACAAACTTGCAAACGCCAACCGGGCGGGATTTGGAAAGCGTTGTTTTTCGGATTCGCGGCCGCAATGCTGGGGAGCTCTGGCTTTGAATCATCAGCCAACTTTGTCGAGGAACAGGCCGAAGGTGTGTTCCCCAAAACGCTGCGAAACATGTGGCTTGCCGTCACCGTTCTGAATCCCGGGATGGCGATCTTGGCGCTTGCTTTGGTGCCGATCCCTGAGGTACGCGACGAATATCAAAACACCTTGTTGTCACACATGGGCGACACGGCCGGTGGTACCTGGTTGGCATGGTTGATCAGTTTCGACGCGATCCTGGTTCTCAGCGGAGCAACACTGACCAGCTATGTTGGTGTAACCGGACTTGTGCAACGGATGACGTTGGACCGATGCCTGCCCAAGGTCTTACTGAGAGAGAGCCGACGAGGCACACCGTATCGGATCATTATCAGTTTTTTCATTCTTTCGGTATCAGTCTAGCTGATCACAAGCGGTGATTTACGATCGTTGGCTGCCGTTTACACGTTGTCGTTCCTGGCGGTCATGGCATTGTTCGCGATCGGAAACCTTCTGTTAAAGGTCAAACGACCGAAACTGCCTCGGCCTTCGCGCGCTTCGTACTTGACGGTGATCGGCGCGTTGGCTGCGGTGACCATCGCAATCCTTGGCAACGCCCGACTGAACCAAACCTATCTGATTGTCTTTCTTGAGTATCTTGTCCCTACCGTGCTGATCGTCACTGTGATGTTGACGCGATTAAAGCTGCTTGAATTAACCGTCTTCTTTATCGATGAATTCCGGCGCAAGGTCGGTCAGGAAC
The DNA here is from genome assembly GCA_020426665.1 of Planctomycetales bacterium. GTDB lineage: Bacteria > Planctomycetota > Planctomycetia > Pirellulales > Pirellulaceae > Stieleria. Next base: position 4,082 of record JAGQPO010000658.1, on the reverse strand, counting down.
GGCGCGAGGCGATCGAGGAAAGGAACCTGCCGGCAGCCCGCTGGTGGCGCCGCATCGGCGTTCGTGTCCGCGCGGTCGAAGATTGGCTGTACCAAAAGATCCAAGAGGTTAGCAAACAACAAATTGTTTTCTTTACGCGTGGCGACAGCATCAGCAACTTGAATCGCGTGATGCAATATGCTGAAGACAACGAACACACGGACAAAATAAAAATTGTTACGGTGGTTTCGGACTCCAACGAAGTCCCCCCAAATCCGAAAGAACAAATCCAGTTTCTTGATAAAGCGTACCCGGATATTGACATCGAGTTCGTGATCGAACCCGGCGAGTTCTCACCCGAATTGATTCAGACACTGTCCACGAAGTGGAACGTTCCGTCAAACCTGATGTTCATCGGCTCGCCCGGCGATCATTTTCTCTATGGCATCTCTGAACTCGGCGGCGTCCGTTTGATCATCTGAAAAACCGTCGTCAAAGGGACCTTCCCTGAGGCGGCAAACCATTTGCGGTCGCCAGTTTCAGCCATTGTCCGCCGGCCCCTCTAACCCGCAAACACCGGCACGGTCGATGCATTCCTGGGAATTGCATGGTATCCACAAGGAAACGCCAAGACCGCGCGTCGAACTGCATGTGCCCCGATGTTGCCGGTCGCCGCCGACACGACGTTCTCCGTTGATTTGCGGCCCTCGTTCAGGCAGCGGAATATCCGAACCGATCGATGCAATCGTTTGAGCCACACTGTGGCTGACGGTCGGTTGCTGGTCACTTACGCACACCCGCTTTGTTGCGACCAAGAGTTGTTTCGAGAGTTTTCGAACGCCACTCGCTCCCGCAGCGCCGGAATGTCTACTGACCAGACCACGATTGTATTCCCCGATCCGGATCGCATGATCCTGGGGCGCGATGGGACATCAACGCCTCCCTGGATCATGCCGCCACAACCGCCAGCGTCACAGGGGCATGCGAGCAATATTCAGCACTGGACCGAAATCCGCGAGCGGTCGGACCGAGCTATTTTTGTCGGCGAACACAGTTGTCGTGTCGTCATTCAACAAGATTGTCTTGAACCGTATCGTCGGAATCAGCTACGCCAGCGCTGTCGCATATTGGATTTGCTTGATTCACCATACTTGCTTTCAATCCACGATGAATGCCTAGCTCAATCACCTCCATCGCTGACAATCGACCGGCCGGAAATTTGCCTGGTCGATGATCTTGCAACGCTTGGCGACGATCTTCGCATGTCGATCGCAGGCCAGTTGATCGCAGCCGTCCGCGATGCTCATCGGATCGGTATGTTCGGCAACTGTTTGGATGCAGAGCAGATTTATTTAGCAGTCGACGGGCATAGTAACAAACGAATTCAATGGGACTGCTTGGGATTGCTTTCCGCAGATCCGATCTCGTGGGATTGCTTTGGTGGCGGCCCGGAAGACACGGTCCGAGATCTTCTGGGACTGGGCCGTTTGGTCAGAATGGTGATCACACCTCTGATCAACAGTGATTCGGCCGACGTGATTCGTGGACGCGCGCGAATCGTGCTTCACAAACTGACAAGCCGCGATCATGATGACATCGTCGAAATCGACGAATGGATCGAGGCCCTGTCACAGTGGGTTCCGTCATCCAGTGCCGACTATCTTGAAATCGGATTGGAACCGATAGACGAGGACCTGAATGACCAGACCGGAGTGTTTTCCATCGATTCGATCGGCGGGACGCAGGACAGCGGGCACACCGACCAAATCGCGATCAAGTCACACGCAATTAAACCGGGATCGCGACTGGGGCGATTTCAAATCGACGCGCATGTTGGTGATGGCGGAATGGGCGCCGTCTACCGAGCAACGGATCTGTCAAACAATGTGACCGTCGCTGTCAAAGTATTACGTCCCCGCCACGGCGATATTGTTCAAGCCGTCCGTCGGTTTCGCAAGGAAGCGCGTTTGCTGGCAGAGGTCCAGAATGATTATGTGACGCGTCTGTATCAGGTGGGCGAACACGATGGAACCCACTACATGGCGATGGAATACGTCGCTGGGACTAATCTGAAATCTTGGTGCAACGATCGATTGCCGCTCGATGAAATCGATGCGTTGAAAATCACCGCTGACGTCGCCCGCGCGCTGGTCGAGGCGCATTGCCAGAACATCGTTCATCGCGATATCAAGCCCGAAAACATCTTGTTGCACCAAGTCGCTGAAAACGCGGAATCAATTGGCGACTTCCGAATCAAACTGTCTGACTTTGGGATTGCGCGACACATCGACCAATCGGCGTCCTTAGAGGTCACACAAGCGGGATCCATGCTTGGAACACCCCGCTACATGTCCCCGGAACAATGCAAAGGCAGCGACGAGATTTTGCCGGCGGCGGATGTGTATTCGCTGGGAATCACACTATACGAATTACTAACGGGCTCGGCACCGTTTGTTGCCAACGACCCGATGCGTGTCGCAGCAATGCACTGCTTCGACACACCGCCATCGGTACAAACCGTTCGCAGTACCCTGTCGGATGCGACTGCCCGGATTGTTTCCAAAGCGATTGCAAAATCTCCGGATCAACGATTCCCCGACGCCGCGGAGATGCTTCGCGAAATCGAACGCGTGATCCGCGGCGAGCCGGCCGACTTCGAAGCGCATCCTCGGTCGCCTGAATCGGCGGGCAACCGGGTTTGGACCAAAACAGTTTCCTGGGATCTAAAAAGTTCCGCGGATGCTCTTTGGCCCTTTGTTTCAAATACCGAACGACTCAACAGAGCCCTCGGCTTGCCCTCGGTAAACTATCGGACGGAGCAAGATCCGCAGCGTGGTGTCCGCAAATTCGGCTCGTTTCGGTTGGCGGGCGTCGCGATCAACTGGGAAGAACATCCGTTCGAATGGATCGAATCGCGCCGTATGGGCGTCCTGCGTGAATTTGATTCCGGCCCGTTCAAATGGTTCATGAGCATCGTGACGTTGCATCCAAATGGAAGCGGGACAACGCTAACTCACGAGGTTCGGATCGAACCGAGAAACTTGCTTGGCAAAGTGATCGGCAAGATCGAAGCGGATTGGAAAGGTTTTCGAAGTCTTGATCGCGTGTATCGCAGAATCGATCGATCGATTCAAGGAAAACTGACACCCCGCGAAGGTGCCGATCCATTTGAGTCACCTGCGAAAATCAGCCGGGTAACGAGTTCACGGCTTGATCGGCTGGTCGACCAGGTTTCACAACATGGCGTCGACCCAACCGTAGTCGCTAGCTTGGCGGACTATCTTCGCAGGACGCCACCGCAACCGTTGGCAGCGATGCGTCCGCACCAGTTGGCAGACGAGTTGGGCATCGAATTCAATGTGTTGCTTGACGCCTGTTTGGTGGCTGCGTCAAAAGGCATGCTGGCGATTCGCTGGGAAGTGATCTGTCCCACGTGTCGTGTTGCAGCCGAGACATACGACGCGTTATCGTCGATCGATGCACACACACAGTGTGAAGCGTGTAACGTTAGTTTCCGATCAAACGTCGCTGAATCCATCGAGCTTGTTTTCAGGCCCCATCCCGAAGTCATCAAGGTCGATGACGGTGACTATTGCATCGGCGGACCTGAACACTCGCCGCACATCGTTGCCCAACTGCGGCTTGAAGCGGGCGAACGAATCGAGGTCGACCTGCCGCTCGGGCCCGGCGATTACTTGCTGCGGTCAACCCGACTTCCCAGACCATTGCGTTTTCGCGTGAAAGCATCGGGAGCCCCGGCACGACTGGAGGCTCAGATATTGGATTTTGGATCTTCCGAACAATCGATGGCGATGCGTAGTGGGAACCCGGTGATCGCGTTGACCAATAATGACGACACCCTTCACGTCGTCAAAGTCGAACGTGCGATCAACCGAGACGAGTGTGTGACGGCATCGATGGCAGCATCCATCGACCGATTCCGAACGTTGTTTCCCGAGCAACGCATTTCAACTGGCAACGCAATCACGTCCGAACAAATCAGCTTGCTCGCAACCGAAATGACGAACGTCGACCAATTGTACATCGACGTCGGTGACGCGGATGCCTATGCCCGCGTTCGTGATCTCCAATCCATCATCGCC
>JAGQPO010000657.1 GCA_020426665.1 Planctomycetales bacterium | reverse complement strand
ACACGAACATTCGCGGCGGCTGGGCTTACCCGGGTCTGGTGCGCAAAACAAAAGACGACCCAAAACCGATCAAGGTCTACCTGCAAGAAGGACGCGAGGACCTGAACAATCTTCATGGCAACTGGCCGCTGGGAAATCAAGACTTGGCGGCTGCGTTGCAGTTCGCCGGTTACACGTACAAACTTGAGATGACCGATGGTGGTCACAGTGGGAAATGGGGCGGCGAAGTGTTCCCCGGTGCGCTTCGTTGGTTGTGGTCGGACGACGCTGAACCAACGAACATCGCGTCAACACAGTCGAAACCCGATTGGCAACCTCATCCCGATGCGTTGCCAAACGAATCGGTACCCAAGGGGACAGTTGAGCAAATGCAGCCTTGGGAATCGGATCTCTTTGCGGGAACGATCCGCGATTGGTCCGTCTATGTTCCGGCCCAATACAACAAGGACACGCCCGCCGCGTTGATGGTTTTTCACGACGGCGAACGAATGCGAGACGTCAAAGGCCGATGGCGAATTCCGATCGTATTGGACAACCTGATCGCGCGCGGCGACATGCCGCCCACGATCGCCGTTTTCATTAACCCGGGGCACGACAAATCCAGGCCGCGCCAGGGCAACAAATCGTCAAATCGAAGCTTCGAGTATGACAGTCTGGGGGATCGTTACTCGCGGTTCTTGTTAGAAGAAATCCTGCCTGTCGTCGAATCCAAGTACAACGTCTCGTCCGACCCGACGATGCGGGCGATCGGCGGTTCCAGTTCGGGCGCGATCTGTGCATTCACCGTCGCCTGGGAACGACCCGATCAATTCGGCAAGGTTTACTCCAACGTCGGCAGTTTTACAAACTTGCGAGGCGGAAACGTCTATCCGGCACTGGTGCGAAAAACCGAACCGAAACCGATTCGCATCTACATGGCGGACACCAGCGGCGACGTCGACAACGTGTTCGGAAGTTGGCCTTGGTCAAATCAACGGATGGCATCGGCACTCAAGTACATGGGTTACGACACCCGTTTCGATTGGGCCGAAGGCTACGCGCACAACGCAGACTTCGGCAGTTCACACTTTCCCGACGCGATGAAATGGCTTTGGCGAAATGGTCAACATCAACCGGAATTGGATACCAGTGGTGATTTGCGCGGCGATATGACGTTGCTACGTCTATTGATTCCGGGCCAGTCATGGGAAGTGGTCGCCAAAGATCTTGGATTTGCCGACGCACCGTGCGCCGATGCCGAAGGTAACTTTTATTATTCGGACATGCGAGCGCCGGCGGTTTACCGAGTCGACGCGAAAGACGGTACCCAAACGGTGATCGCCAAAGAGTCGATCAGCGGGTTGATGTTCGGTCCCGACGGATTGATGTATGGTTGCCAAGGCGCCAGCAGTCGTGTTGTTTCAATCGACCCCAAGTCCGGCGCGGTCAATGTTGTGGCGACGGATGTCAAGCCGAATGATTTGGCGGTTGGCAACAACGGATTTTTGTTCATCACCGAAACCCGCGAGAAACAAGTCACTCGAATCAACATCAAGACGGGTGAGAAGACGGTGGTGGACACTGGGATCAATCGACCCAACGGCATCGCCTTGTCGAATGACGGTGGAACATTGGCGGTCTCGGATTCCGGTGGCGATCACACGTGGACCTTTCGTGTGCACGCCGACGGAACGTTGGACGCAAAGATGGCTACGATGCCGATGCGGTTAGCGATCGATCCCAAAGGGGATTTCCAGTTCAACCAACCGCCGCCCTACCTGACGCAATCGCGAGGCGACGGCATGGCGGTCGACAAATCCGGTCGTTATTACGTGACCAGTGCCGTGGGGGTCCAAGTCTTTGATCCCACCGGGCGACCGTGTGGTGTTTTACCAAAACCCGACGCGGAAGAACCTCTGACCAGTTGCACGTTGGCCGGTCAAAACCACGAGTACTTGTATGTCACCAACGGAACCACTGTTTACCGTCGCAAGTTGACGGTGGAGTGACCTTCGAACACATTTTCTTCGACATTACTAACCGGCAAGCGGGTGCGATCATGAAAACAACCGTTCAATCAATCAATCGTCGTCAATCCATCAAGGCCGCTGCCGTCGGGGCAGCCTCGTTCATGGCCGCGCCGGCGATTGTTCGTGGTCAGAACTTGAACGACAAGATTCGGGTCGCCGTTGTTGGGATGGGAGGCCGCGCAAACGCCCATGCCGAAAGTCTGGTCGAATTGGAAAAGGAATCGACCGCCGGAGTGACGTTTGCTGCGGTCTGCGACTGTGACGCACAGAAACTTAAATCGGCCGAAACCGTGTGGACCGAGCGCAGCGGGCACAAGATCGACGGTTACGACGACATGCGGCGTGTGCTGGATGATCGATCCATCGACGCGGTGACCTTTGCGACGCCGAACCATTGGCACTCGTTAAATGTGATCTGGGGGTGCCAGGCCGGAAAAGACGTCTACGTTGAAAAACCCGGTTCGCACAATATCTTCGAAGGCCGCAAAATGGTCGAGGCGGCGCGAAAGTATGACCGCATCGTCCAACACGGTACCCAATGCCGTTCCTCACCCAATATCGTCGAAGGCATCGACAAACTGCACGACGGCGTCATCGGTGACGTCTACTTTGCACGCGGCATCGCCTACAAAATTCGCGGCAGTTTGGGGCAACACGCTCCCCGTCCTGTTCCAGACGGTTTGGATTGGAACGCATGGTGTGGGCCGGCGCCGGTTCATGAATTCAGTAACTTCCAGCACAAACGTTGGCACTGGATTTGGGATTACGGCAACGGAGAAATCGGTAACCAAGGCGTTCACCAAATGGACATCTTGCGTTGGGGTTTGAAATTGGATTCCCACCCGGTTCAAATCTCTTCGGTCGGCAGCAACTACATGCAAGAGAAGGTTCACAAAAGCAGTGCCGAGACGCCGGGCGTTTTGTCGACCAGTCTGAAATGGGCCAATGGGCAAATGGTCGAATTCGCGGTCCGAGATTGGTACACGAACGCCGAGGCCGGATTTCGCGACAAGTACCCGTTCGTCCAAAAGGACTTTCCCGTCGGTACGATCTTTCTGGGAACCGAAGGAACGATGATCATCCCGGATTATTCCAGCTATTACACGTTCCTTGGCCGCAAACGCGAACCGGGACCGAGCGCCTTTGAAGAAGGCAGCCCGATTTCGAATCTGCCGCACTTTCGAAATTGGGCGCTTGCCGTGCGATCGCGAAAGAAGGAGTTTTTGTCGGCCGAGATCGAACAAGGACATTACTCGGCGGCGCTCTGCCATCTCGCCAATATCGCCTATCGAGTCGACCGCACGTTGCATTTCGATCCCGAAACGGAATCATTCAAGAATGATGATGGTGCCGACCGTTTATTGACGCGTCCGGAACGCGAGGGATTTGCCGTTCCCAAAGTGGTTTAACATGCCAGTCGTTGGTACGGCTGAATCTCACATCACTTCATCCGCTTGGCGTCATGGTTGGCGCCGCGAGGCAGACGATCCAATCAACGTTTCCCATGTTTGAACTTCGCTGCACCGTTCGAGGGTGTCATGAAACGTTAACACGCCACGACGACGGATTGCGTTGTTCGTCGGGGCACCACTTCGATCGTGCCAAAGCGGGTTATTGGAGTCTGTTGCAACCGCAAGATCGCAAGTCGTTAAAACCCGGGGATTCCGACGACGCGGTGCTTGCCAGGCAAAGTTGGCTCGCCAGGGGCCACGCGGCGGGGCTGGTCAACGCATTGCAACCGTGGACAAAGCTGATTCCGGATCCGGTTACCAATCGTTCACCGCGGACGCTGGACCTGGGATGTGGCGAAGGATCATTCGGGCTTGCGTTGTTTCCCGGCGAAGCCGACGGATATTGTGGCATCGATCTGTCGAAACGAGCGATCAAGTTGGCGGCACGTCGCTGGCCCCAAGCGACCTGGGTGTGTGCCAACGCCGATCGGCAGCTTCCGGCCGCCGACCAAAGTGTCGACCGAGTCATTTCGCTGTTCGGTCGCCGTCCCGTATCGGAAATCAAGCGGGTTCTTACACCCACCGGCATCTCGATCGTCGCGGTACCCGGCGCCGAAGACTTGATCGAGCTGCGTGAAAGCGTCCAGAGCGGCGGGCATCATCGGAGTCGTTGGGAATTGGTCGCCGAAGAATTCTCGGCGGCCGGACTGGATTTATTGGAACATCGACTTTGGCAAGAACGTATCGAATTGGAGCCCGACGCAATCGCGGACGCGTTGGCGATGACGTATCGCGCCGTCCGGCATTCTGAACATGCCAAAGCGGAGTCTTTGGTGACGATGCAGGTGACGTTGGCGGCGGATCTGATGTTATTGGGTCCAAGAGCATGCTAAGCTATTGAATCTGGCATCACTTGGAATTCTATTGCCATACTCGCCGAATAAAGGTCGTCCGGCAAAGGTCGCCGAAAAAAAATTGATGTACGACACAATCATTATCGGCGGCGGACACAACGGTTTGATCACCGCCGCTTACCTGGCCAAAGCAGGCAAAAAAGTCTGTGTCCTTGAGCGTCGCGAGGTGTTGGGTGGTTGTGCGACGACGGAAGAGCTGTACCCGGGATTTCATTTTTCGCCCGCCGCCTATGTGGTCAGCTTGCTGCTTCCTGAGGTCGTCGCGGACCTGCGGTTGAAGGAGTATGGATACCAGGTTTTGCGACGAGACCCGTCGTCCACTTCGTTGGACGGTCACGGCGGGTATCTGGTGTTGGGGCATGACGCACAGCGAAATTATCAGTCGATCGCCAAACGCAGTAAGAAGGATGCCGACGCGTTTCCGGCTTATGAAAAGATGTTGACGGAGATTGCGGAGACGCTTGAACCGTTACTGAAAACCGTGCCTCCCCAGTTGCCCAACCGGGACCGCAAGATGAGTTTGCTCGCCAAAGCATCACAATTGGCGAGCACAATGAAAACAGGTTTGCTGTTTAAGAACCTGCTGTATCAAAACCCGTCGGCGATGGAAGTGTTGACGGGAGCGGCCGACCGCATCCTGGATCGTTGGTTCGAGTCAGATCTCTTAAAGGGGACGCTTGCCACCGACGCCATCATCGGTGCCTTTCACGGTCCGTCATCGCCGGGCAGCGCCTATGTTTTATTACACCATGTCATGGGCGATGCCGGCGGAGCCCGAGGCGTGTGGGGCTATATCAAAGGTGGGATGGGTGGCCTCGCCGCGGCGCTTCGCCAGGCGTGCATTGATCTGAATGTCGATATTCGAACGGGGGTCGAAGTCAATCAAATTGTCGTCGAAAACAATTGTGTCCGAGGTGTCATGACGTCCGCCGGTGAATTCCTGGGCAGGTCGGTGGCATCCGGAATTGACGCCAATCAAACGTTTGTCAATCTGCTCGATCCGCGCGTTCTGCCGCCTGACTTCTTGCAGCAGGTCAAAAACATCGACTACTCTTCGGCAAGCGGAAAAATCAATTTGGCACTCGACGGGCTGCCGAATTTTGGCGTCGATCCCAATTTGCTGCGGGGTACGATCCATATCACTCCCGATATGCGATACATCGAAAAGGGTTATCAAGAAGCCCTGGGCGGTCAATACAGCAGCGAACCCGTATTGGAGATGACGATCCCGTCGAACGTTGATGACAGTATTGCGCCCCACGGCAAACACATCATGTCAATCTTTGTCCAATACGCTCCGTATCAATTGTCGGGCAACCGGAATTGGGATGACGTCAAAGAGGACTGGGTGCAGACCTGTTTGACGACGTTGGAACGATTTGCACCGGACATCAAGGACCGAATTCTGTTCACGCACGCGATGACACCGGTCGATTTGGAAAGGCGATATGGTCTTACCGGTGGGAATATCATGCAAGGTGCGATGCATCTTCATCAGCTCGGCCCGTCGCGTCCGTTGATCGGCTGGTCCGACCACCGCACGCCGGTGAAGAACCTGTACCTTTGCGGTGCGGCATCACATCCGGGAGGCGGCGTCATGGGAGCCTGCGGAAGAAACGCGGCAGCCATCATCCTGAAAGGTTAGGGATGCGACTCACACTACTTTCCAAACTGACGCTTTTCGTTGCGGTTGTCGTGATCTTGACGGCAACGCTGGCCAATTGGACCAGTTTCCGATACGCGACGGTCGGTTTGACGGAGCAGATCCACCGGCGATTGCGTACCGCGGCGTCAGACCGAGAAAAGCGTTTGAACGCCTACGTCAACCAACAAAAAGAGCGAGTCCGGTTGATTGCCACTCGGACACGTCTGCGCAAGTATCTGTTCGATCACCTGGAAGCTCGTGAAAGCGATGCCGTCTTTCAATCAGGTGTGGAACGAATCCTACGCGACGCAATGTCCAGTACCGATGAATTTGTAGCGATCTCCATTACGGATCCCAGCGGTCGGATCGTCACGTCAACGGACGAGGATACGATCGGTAAAGATTTCTCAAACAACCTCGACTTCCAGCGGGGCAAATCCGAAGCACATTTGGGGACACCTACGTTTGATGTCAGCAATCAATATCTATCGTTGTTAACGGCCCCGGCAACCACCAATGATGGCTATTTCTTGGGTGTCGTGATTGTCCAGCTGAACGTCGACCGCTTGGTCGGGATATTGAAGGATTCGACCGGACTGGGAACTTCCGGCGAGGTGCTGGTCGCGTCGCGCTCGGGCGATCAATTGCATTACTTGATTCCCCCACGCTACGGCGAGAACCCAGCCCCGGCGATCAACGAGGTACAAGCGATGGCAAACGCCATCGAAGGAGAAAGCGGCCAGGACATCAGCGTTTACGCGGGCAAGGAGGTTGTGGTCGCTTGGCAACCGATTGAATTCCAGCCGAAGGATTTCCAGGCTTGGGGAATGGTCGTCAAAATGAATTCAATTGAAGCCTACGCTCCGATCGCGAATTTGCGAAACGTGCAGCTGGCACTCGAAGCGGCATTGGTCCTGCTGAGTGTGGTCGTCGCTTTCGGATTGGCGAAACGATTTACGTCGCCGATTTCGAAAATGGCTGAGACTGCCGACCGGATCGCCGGCGGCGACCGCTATGCCAGGGTCGCTGTCAGGTCAGACGACGAACTCGGGCAGCTTGGGAAATCGTTCAATCGAATGACCGACGAATTGGTTCGCACCCAGGAAACTCTGGAAGAACGCGTTGAAGAACGGACTCGGGAACTTGCCCAGTCCAACCGGTTTCTGCGAACGGCTCGAGAGGAAGCGGACCAGGCGAATCAAGCAAAAAGCGAATTCTTGGCCAACATGAGCCACGAGAT
>JAGQPO010000656.1 GCA_020426665.1 Planctomycetales bacterium | reverse complement strand
GGGCTACGTGAATGGGGAAGACCATTCACGTGATGACAACTGGTCTCTCGGCAAGACGTCGCCGGCAATCGACAGCGCACACAGCTGGCATGCGTTGTCGACCGATGCCATCGGTTCCGTTCGTCTAAATGATCCTGCGACACCCGATTCGGGTTCGAACGACTATGTTCAATTGACGCCTGTGAGTGATCCATTTGTTTCATCCGGGACTGCGATGGATTGGCATGCAGGCTATCCCGACTACACCTGGCAATACACGCTGCCGTTTGGGTTCCCGTTTTTCGACCAAACCTATACGACTGTCACGATCTCAAGTGGCGGACTGATCCAATTTGACGGCTACAGCTCGATGGCTTGGGACGAAACCGCGATTCAGCGATTTCCCGACGCATCCAGAATCACTGCGTTTTGGGACAACCTGCGTACCGATGGATCGGACGACGACATCTTTATTGACGAATCGATTGCTGATCAGGTGACGATCCGCTGGGATGCGACGCACGTCACCGACGGCACGGACGTTGATTTTTCCGTCACGTTGTACTCCAGCGGTGAGTTTACGTTTCACTATGGAAGCGACGTGACGACTTCACCGGTTGCCGGGTACGCTAATTCTGATCTGGGTCGCGCGTATGTGTCCGTGCTAGACGAATCGCAGACCTTCGCTGCGAATCAATCGATCGAATTTGTCCTGCGACCGGGCCATGTTGACATCGGGGCTCTTGAGTTTCGCGGTTCCAGTGATGACATTGTTGCGCCGGTTGTGGCTTCGACCTTTCCCGGTGAGATCGGACAACAACAATCGATTTCCGCACTGATTGATTCCATCCGTGTTCTGTTCAGTGAAGAAGTCAACTACTTTGACGCCGGCTCCTTTGCCGCCTATGAACTGCGTGAGGCAGGCGCCAACGGAACGTTTGGCGACGGAGACGATGTGGTTTACCAACTCGTTCCCAAATTCCAGCTCGGCGATTCATTTGTTGATTTGCAGATTGTTTTTGTGCAGGGGGCACCTGCACAGGGACCGCTCCCTGAATCCAGTATGCCGGCTACTCCAGTCGATTATCTTCCCGAAGGAAACTATCAGTTCTTTATTCAGAGTGATTTGACCGGTGGAGTGCGTGACACGGCGGGTCTTCTGATCGATGGTGACGGTAACGGCGCGGCCGGCGGAGCATATCAGCGAGAATTTGAGATCTATTTCCTGCCTGAATTTTCGTGGCTTTCATTGTCCACGACGATCAACGAAGGCGGCAACGCGAGTCTGTCTGGTGAATTCGTCGATTACAGTTCGGCAACATCGCATTCGATTCAGGTCGATTGGGGTGATGGCACAGCGGTTCAAGTTTATGATGTTCCGTCGGGCCAGAAGTACTTCCAAATTGATCGAGTGTATGTACAAGATAGTGTTTCGACCCCGTCGGGCTCGTATTCCGTTACGGCGTCGATTCTGAATGATCTTGGCCGCTCTAGCGCCGAAAGCGATCCCAAGTCGATTGTCGTCAATAACGTTGCACCAGCGCTGTCAAGTTTGACTGCGCCCGCGAATGTCAACGAAGACGAAGTTTTCACGCTTAGCGGACAAATTGTCGATCCCGGACTTTCCGATACGCACACCTTGTCGATCGATTGGGGCGACGGCACCGGATTGCAACAAGTCGTGCTCGCGATTGGCACGCGAGACTTTGCGGTACAGCACACGTACAGCGGCATTGCCTCCAGCTTGACGCCGATCGATCAAACGATAACGGTGACTCTTTCCGATGGCGGCCTCCCCACGGCATCATCCAGTCGATTGATACGGTTGATTCCCGCCAACTTGCCGCCGTCGATCGAGAACGCCGTAATGGTCGTACTTGAGATGGCAGACAATGGCACCGTGGTCGGCCAACTGATCAACAGCGATCCGGACCTGGTCCTTCCCAATATCGATAGCCAGTCGTTTACTATTGTTGGTGGAAGCGGTCTGGGGCGTTTTGCGATCGACAACCAGGGCGTCATTACGGTCGCCAATGGCAACGCACTGGATCATGAGGGAACCGCATCCTACAGTTTGTTCGTTGAAGTGACCGACGGGCACGGGCTGAAGGACACGGCGACGATCACCATCAACATCGGGAACGTTCCCGAGATCGAAAGCTTCAGCATCGACAATGGCTCGGCTCAGCGCAGTGTCGTTCGCTCGATCACGGTGAAGTTTGATTCGGATGTTACCCTGGAGCCGGATGCGTTTGAGATTCAAAAGATCGGAGGCGGTGTATTCAATCCGCTCTTTACAACGCAGTTGATCAGCGGCAAGACCGTCGCGACGTTGACCTTTGAGGGACACTCGGAAACGGGTGGATCACTGGCTGATGGGAATTACCAATTGCGGATTGTGGGGGAAAAGGTTGTCGCCGGTGGTACGCAAATGCGAACGGACGCAACCGATGATTTCTTCCGCCTCTTCGGCGATTCCGACGGTGATCGCGACGTCGATGGCCTGGACTATGGACGGCTCGCACTCGCGTTCTTGAAATCGATCGGCCAACAGGGTTTCAATTCTGCATTTGACTTCGATGGTGACGGCGATGTTGATGGCCGAGACTACGGGCGTTTGGAACAGCAATTCCTTAAGACGCTGGCCGAGTAGGTACCTCTGGTTCGGCGTATTGCCCAACGATTTTTCGGAAGATCCCTAAAATGATGCCTCGCCCACTTCAGTCATCCATCGTGCTTGCATTGTTGTTTGTCGGCGCGATTGGATGCGACCGCTCTGTGCGAATGCCAACTTCCACACAGCCTTTGACGTCATCCGAAAGAGAGCAGTTGCTGGACGCTGTTGCTGAAGCTGAGCGTGCAGCGGAGAATACGGAGCCCCCTGAGCCAATCATTACGCTTGCCACTCCACCGGGTTGGACGCGAGGGGAAACGCGCCCGCTGCCGCCGGCGGATCACGGATTCACAGTTGCATACGAGCATGAATCAGGGTTGGCGGTTACGCTGTATCAGTTTACTCGCGGGCTGACTGTAATCCCAAATGGCGTGGAATCAGCGGCTGTCGTCGAAGAGATGGGTCATGCAAAAAACGGTATCGAACAGGCCGTTCAGCTCGGGTATTGCAGGCTGCCAAGGAGATTGAATCTGCAACCGTCAACCTGGGTGATTCCCAGAAGCAGGCAATGTGGTCACAGTATCATTTGACAGTCGACGGAACGATTCTGGCGTCTGATATTTATGTGTGGGCACAGGACAACACCCTGTTGAAGATTCGATGTACTTGCCGGTCAGACGACGTGGCTTCCAATCAGGCAGTTCTTGGTCCGTTGCTAACCGCGTTTGGCTCGTCCGATAGCACGGTGGGTGAACAGAGTGAATAACTGAATTCCGGACATCCGGTTGTGGTTGTTCCCTCGCTGACGCGTTTTAAGATGCTTGACAGTGTTGATGCCAGTGGTCTTGCCTGCAGCTTGGCCGTTGACGCAGCGGCGTAGATCGTCTGCCCTCTGATGCTTGACAACGACCCGGAGCTTGATCGCGTCGCTGTTTGTTTTGAACCCGATCTTGGTGGATTCGATGCACCAAGGTGGTATCGGTGTCGTCGTGGCCAACCCGAGGCAGGTTCGAGACTTTGCCAAAGTATAGCCTGGGGTGAGTCCGTATGAGGGTTAGCGACTCCGGGCGTAACCCCAGGTCATCTGGCAATAAACGTCCCCAACCCCGGCTTTGTCGGCAAAGCCGACAAAGCCAGGATT
>JAGQPO010000655.1 GCA_020426665.1 Planctomycetales bacterium | reverse complement strand
AAACGGATACTGCAAGCAGCAGAACCGAATAGAAACCGCCGTTTGATCCCCGTCGGACCGGAGGATGAGTGAGCAAACGGATTCGATCGACCAGCCTTCCGCCGCCCGCCGAAAGCGCGGGATGGGGCACGGCAGACATTCCGCGAGATTCTTCCACACGCAGTAACATTTTGACGTATTCGGCTGGATCCCCGGTCATTCCCACGACAACAGCGTCACAACATTTTTCCCGCTCATCACGCATCGACATCGAAACCCACCAGAGAGCCGGGTGATAAAAAAAGACCGTCTCCAAAAACACCTGCACCGCGTTGACCAGGTAATCATGGCGGCGAATGTGAGCCAATTCGTGCGCGATAACAGCTTCCAATTGTTCGTTGGGTAGGCCGGTAATCGCACTGGCGGGCATCAGAATCACCGGCCGTAACCAACCCACCACGGTTGGTATTTCAACTAGGGCCGATTCGACGACCGTCAACGCTTTGGTGATTCGCATCTGCCGAGCCAACCGGCCGACGATTTCGACGACCCTCTGAGGCGCCTCCGAGAGACCGACCGATCGCAGTCGGCCTGCGCTGCGCCATCCGACCAGGGGGCGCAGCGACAACACGGCGACACCCGCCATCCACACGAACATTATCATCGGTATCCACGGTTCCACCACCGCCAGTACCACGCCTCGCCAGTGAGCCCAAGACAACGCAGCAGGTTCGTGCGAAATGCCGCTTCCCGTCACAGAACGTTGCTCGCCCGAGATTCGATAACCAGACCGACGCGGATCGGGCCGAGCAACGAACGGCTCTGAAACGATCGGCGATTGGAATGTCGAAACTGCGTTATCGTCGATCTCGTGAGGATGGGGCGCAGGCAGACCGACATCAGTCGACACCGAAACCAGTTCCGCGGACCGAATGTTCCTGGCCGTCTCGTTTGCCAGTGTGAAAAAAGTGATGCACGAGACGGTGATCATCGATAGCAGTCCGCAACTGAGCACCCGATAGCGAATTGCCGACGATCTGCATTGCAGTGCCGTAAGAAACAACCACACGGCAATCCCGATCAAAGTGAATTGCCAGAGAGAGTGGAAAAGCGTCCAGCCCAGATTTTCCACGATCACGAAATCGATTGCCTCACTCATCATCGCTGCTCCAGTTCATCAATCAGTCGGCGGATTTCGTCCAGTTCTGCGGGCGTGGCCTTCTTGGTCGACAGCACGTGCATCATCAACGAATGGACGCTGCCTTCATAAACCTTGTCGATGACGTCGAACAAAATACGTTTTTGAGTTTTCTGCTGAGGCATCGCGGGGCGGTACACCTGTGGCCGCACATCGTCATCGCGTTTGAGTAAGCCTTTTTCCAACATCACCGACAGCATCTTCACCGTCGTTGAGTAGCTGGTTTCCTTGGTTGCCGACAAACTGTCATGAACATGCCGAGCAATGCTGGGACCGTCCCGCCAAAGAATCCGCAAAATTTGCAGCTCAACATCCGTGGGCTGAGTCGATGCCGGACGCGCCATGGAAACCTCACAACACCCTGGAATGGCGAAAGAATTAGGCAGGAAAGAATCAATGTAGCGAAAGAATTAGGCACGTCAACTGAATTTCGTCATTTGGAGTTAACCGTCCAAACGACCGAATTTGGCTGGGCGCCCGTACAATCCTGGGCGTGCAACCGCCGTCACGGATGAAACCGGAAGGAAACTTTTGTCATTACCACACGATAACTGTCATACTTGATCTTGGGGCATGCCATCGTTCAGCCATTCATCCTGGGGGGGGAATATGATGTTTACAAAACAACAGCTTGATTCGTTTGTCGGCCAAACGATTGCGGATATCTGTCCGAACAAATTTCACGACAACAGTGCCAATCATTGCGCTCATTTCGTTTCGCACGCACTCAATTTGCACTTCGGGTACGATTGCAAGCAGCACAAAGGAGGATTGGAGCCCGGTGCGAATATTCGAGTCCACGAAGTCTTCGCCCGCTGTCCGAAGGTAACGGAAATCAATCAGACGACGACGAGTCTGACGGGAATCATCTTTGTCAGTGGCAGCAAGAACTTTGTCACCAAGGGAGGAAAGACGACGCTCAAGAATGTTCCCAAAAAACATATCGGTCTGCTACTTGGCGGCACCGTCTGGCACTATTCAAACCCGGTCGACAAGGTCATCACCCAACCGATGTCTCAATTTTTGTTTCATTACAAAGGCCAGACCAATTCCATGTGGCACGGAACGCTTCCCGTCGGCGCGCGGCCGATCGGCTTTCAACAATGCTGATCAAAACGTGCGTCGGCCCCGAACGCTCGGTAAAATGGTTTGTGACGTCGTTTAATCTCCCAACTTTGATCCTTTTTCAACCTTTACCGATGACGGTCCTCCCATTGCCTTATTCCCGCGATCGTCGATCCACTTGCATCACTCTCTGCCTTGGGTTGTTGATCGGCATTATTTTCCCGCAACACGCAGATGTAATGGCACAGGGAAGCTCCAAAGCGGTTGATTTTGTGACCGAGATTCAGCCGATCCTGCAAAACAACTGTTACGAATGCCATGCGGGGGCAACGGAAGAAGGTGGTCTGAATCTTGGCGTCAAGGCCAAAGCGATCAAGGGAGGAGACAGTGGCTCGGCGATTCGCGTAGGGAACAGTAAAGAGAGCCTGCTGATTCAATTGATATCCGGGGTCGACGAAGATCGGCAGATGCCGCCGGAAGGGAATCAGCCGCTTACGGAATCCCAGATCAATCTTCTGCGCAGCTGGATCGACCAGGGAGCCTCGTGGCCCGATAACGCGGACGTTGTAGACCCGAGGTTGGAACGCGCTAAGAAGCACTGGGCATTTCAACGGCTGAAACCAACCCCTCCGGCGTCTCGACGTCCCGATGACAGCTGGTCCAAGGGGCCGATCGACCGTTATGTACTGCAGCGACTCGGAGACACGGGACTGCGACCATCGCAAGGTGCCGACGCGAGAACGTTGGTGCGACGCTTGTATTTTGATTTGATCGGATTGCCGCCAACCCCAGAGCAAACGAACCAGTTCATCGTTGACCATTCGGCAGACCCCGACGCCGCAATTGGTCGTCTTGTCGATCAATTGTTGGATTCGCCCCGTTATGGCGAACGCTGGGGAAGGCATTGGTTGGACGTGGCTCGTTACGCCGACAGCGACGGACAAGAGTCCGATATGGATCGCCCGCACGCATACACCTATCGCGATTTTGTGATTCAAGCTCTGAACGACAACATGCCATACGACCAATTTGTGCGATGGCAGATTGCCGGTGACGAGTACGAGCCGAATAACGACGCCGCCGTATCAGCCACCGGTTTTCTGACCGCCGGGCCCGCCTTCAAGTTGCCCGAGTCGTTCCTGGAGAGCGAGCGTTTACTGAACCGCTACAACGAACTGGACGACGTAATCTCGACACTGGGGTCGGGGCTACTGGGAATGACCGTCGCATGTGCTCGATGCCACGATCACAAATACGACGCGTTTTCCGCCAAAGAGTATTACCAGCTGCTGGGCATCTTTCACAGCGGCGACCGCGTGACCGGCAAATTGCCCGGTGGGAAAGAGGCATTCTTTTTCCAGGACTTTGACAAGCAGCGTCGAACCACATGGTTGTTTCGTCGAAGTGATTTTTATGACCGAGAAATCGAAGTCGACATCGGCTTTCCTGCGGTGCTGTCGTCCGGATCAAACGCCGACGACTTCTGGAATCGGGCCAAGAAAGACTATGGGCAGATGGGAGAAGCAAAAAGCACCTTGCAACGTCGCGCATTTGCCGATTGGATCACGGACACGCAGCAAGGTGGTGGAGCGTTGTTGGCGCGAGTCTTTGTCAATCGTGTCTGGGACCATCACTTTGGCAACGGACTCGTTCGGACCACCAGCGACTTTGGCGTTCGCGGCGATGCCCCCACACATCCTGAATTGCTCGAGTACTTGACAAACGAGTTCGTCAGCAGCGGATGGAATATCAAATCGTTGCATCGCGAAATTCTAACGAGTGCGGTATGGCAGCAATCTGGTAAACCAAGTGATTGCGACCAGCGGGGCTTGGAGCTTGATCCGGGCAACAATTTGCTTTGGCGAATGACTCCGCAACGTCTGGAGGCCGAAATCATGCGTGACGCGATGCTGGCGGTTAGCGGAACATTGAACCTGCAGGCCGGTGGTCCAGGGTTCAAACCCTACATCGCTCCCGAGGCCAACCTGGCCAGAAACATCAAAGGCGAAGGCTATCCCAAAGACGCCAAAGACGATGCGGCCACGCGACGACGCAGCGTTTATATGTTCCACAAGCGTCTGATTCCCTATCCGATGTTCCAGGCGTTCGACCGCCCTGATCTGATGACCAGTTGCGCTCGCAGACAAAACACGACGGTGGCACCACAAGCCATGGTGATCTTGAATGATCGCTTTGTCCGTGCCGTCGCTCGCGACTTCGCAGGTGTGCTGGTTCAAAGCCAAACGGACCAGTCGGTTCCGGAAAATAACGGCCTGAAGCCGATCATCAAACATGCTTTTGAAACCGCATTTGCACGACTGCCGACAAAGACTGAAATCGAAACGTCGATCCGATTCATCGAATCGCAGTCCAAAGTACGAACCGATCGGGCAGAACAAGATCCACGAATCGAAGCGTTGACCGACTATTGCCAGTCTCTCTTCGGAATCAATGAATTTATCTACGTTGACTGAGTTAGCAAACATGACCAAGAATTCTCAGCTCTTTCCCTGTGGTCGCGTCGCGAATTTGATCGGTCGCCGAGAGTGGCTCTGCCGAGCCGGCGGCGGGGCGGGAATGATCGGCATGGCAAATCTGCTGTCGCAACAAAATCTGTTGGCCGCACCGCAAACGGAAGGAGTATCAAGACCTGTCACTTCACTTCTTCCGCGCCAAGGTCACATTGCCGCCAAGGCAACGTCGGTCATTTGGCTGTTCATGGAAGGTGCACCCAGCGCGGTCGACATGTTCGACCGCAAACCCGAGCTTGACAAACGCGACGGCGACACCACCGATATCCAAGCCTTCTTCGGCAACCCGGGACCGTTGATGAAGTCTCCGTTTTCATTCAAACAGTACGGTCAATGCGGACAGTGGGTTTGCGACAAATACACCAACGTCGCCAAACACGTCGACAAGATGGCATTTATCAAGTCGTGCTACAGCGAATCCAATGACCATGTCCCCGCGATCTACCAAATCAACAGCGGACTGCCTCGCCCGGGTTTTCCAACTGCCGGTGCCTGGGTGACTTATGGGTTGGGCAGCGAGAACCAAAACTTGCCGGGCTATGTCGTGATGGGGAACACCCAGGGCGCCAAGGGCGGTCCACATAATTGGGGTTCCGGATTCCTACCGTCGACCTTTCAAGGAACACTTTTCCGATCCCAGGGCACTCCGGTTTTGAATTTGAACCGGCAACCAAAAATCACCAAGGAAGACCAACGGGCGCAACTGGATTTGATGGCCCGGTTGAACGACGAACACCTGCGTCGTCATACCGCAGATGCGGAGTTCGCCAACCGCATGCAATCGTTTGAGCTGGCGTTTCGCATGCAAAAAGAGGCGACCGAAGTTGTCGACCTGTCGCGTGAGACGCAGGAAATGCATCAGCTTTACGGGATCGACAATCCGAGGTCCAAATCATTCGGTTCGAAGTGCCTGATGGCAAGAAGACTGGTCGAAAGCGGCGTTCGGTTTGTCCAGGTTTACAGCGACGGCGAATGGGATGCCCACGACAACCTGGCGGAGAATCATACTCACCATTGCGCAGCAACAGACGTCCCGGTGGCCGGCCTGTTGTCCGACCTTGAGGCGCGTGGGCTGCTCGATTCGACGCTCGTGATCTGGGGCGGCGAGTTTGGGCGCATGCCCATTTCACAAAACGGAAAGGGGCGCGATCACAACCCCAAAGGATTCATGCAGTGGATGGCCGGCGCGGGAATCAAGGGAGGGGTCAGCTACGGCGAGACAGACGAGATCGGCTATGAAGCCGTCGAGAACCGAGTCAGCGTAAACGACCTTCACGCCACGATCCTTCACCTCCTAGGCCTGGACCACCAGCGTTTAACCTACTTCCACAACGGGCGCAGTTATCGACTGACCGACGTTGCCGGAAAGGTGATCCAAGAGATTCTGTCCTAGCGCCGAGGGCGATTGATTGGGGTACGACGGACTTGCAGCCAGTCTAGTACCCGCAATCATCGACGCTCCTCGATGATCCCCTCCACGCAGGTCAGCCTCTCCGAGGCTGACTTCATCGCGTTGGTCATCTACATCGCGTAGGTCATGCTGTGCATGACTGCAGCGCGTCGCATGACGATGCCACGGCAAATCACTCACGGGTTTTGCGGGCTTTCTTCCACATCGCCGCGTCTGGTCCAACGGACCTTCCAGGGCGGCTCAATCGAAAAATAGGCCAGGATCGCGCAGCCCGTCGCCATCAGCGAAAGCGGCAACTGCATCTGCTGGAATCGATCCAGCGGTTGAAGGAAGATTTCCCAGCCCATCACGAAATGCAGTCCCCAAACCGCGGTTCCGGTCAACATGGCGGCATTCGCCGCGCGTCCGCAGCGGGGGATCGAATAGAGGCCGATCATCAACGGCACAAACAATCCGACCATTGTCAGCAGGTATGCCTCTTCCAATAGCGTGTAGGCGCTTTCGCCCACATAGGCCAACGCCAAACTGGAGCAAGCGACCAAAACCACCGCAAAACGGTTGCTGCGTAGCGTATCGAACTTGCCAATTCGTGGCAGGACGTTCTGGGCCAAGACGCTCGCGGGCGAAAGAATGGCGCTGTCGATGGTTGATAGAATGGCCGACAGCAATGCAACAACAAAAATAACCGCCACGACAGGATGCAGAAACGCATGCGCCAGGGTAGGCAAGATCTTGGCCTGCATCTCGTCGGGGAACAATAAGTTTCCGGCCAGGGCCACCAGCAGCGGAATCGCCCCGAACGCCAAGTACATGCTGCCGGCCAGCAAGCAGGCGATCTTGGCGGTGCGTTCGGAATCGGCCGCGAAAACTCGCTGCATCAAATCTTGTCCCGGCAGGTTCCCCAGCGCGCCGATGGCGAACACGCCGATCCATCCGACCAGTTCGGTGGTGCTGCTCATCGGTATCAGTCGCAACATCTTCGGATCTGTCTCCGACCCGATGCGCGTTAATCCATTCCATGCGTCGCCATTTCCAACCTCAATCAAAACGACAATGCCCAACACCAACAGGCCGCCGAGCACCAGCGAGATCTGGACCGCATCGGTCAACGTTACCGACCACATGCCACCCATCAGCGTATAACCGGTGCCAATCACGGCGACCAGCAACAATCCCCACACGAACGGGATTCCGAAGAACATGTTCATGATCTCCGCAAGTGCCGTGAATTGGACGGCAATCCAACCGAAGTAGCTGGGTACCAGAATCAAGGAAGAGATCAGTTCCGCGGTGCTCCCATACTTGCGGCGAAAGAAATCGGGCACGGTCAGTAACTTCATCCGCCACATCGGGCCGGCGACCAGTAGTCCCGCAATCAACAGGCAGACGCCAGCACCGAACGGATCCAATGCCGCCCGCTGTAAGCCGCCGCTGCGTACTTCGTCGGCCGCCGTCAACATCGTCCCGGCGCCGAACCAGGTGGCCAACAGCGTCATCCAGGCCAATGAAAGTGGCAGCCGTCGCCCGGCAACCAGAAAGTCCTCCGCATCGTGGACTCTCCGTTGCGCAGCAAACCCGATCGCATACATCACGAGCAAATAGATGACCATCACGACGGCCAGCAGCTGCGCTAGCGAAGGATCAATTTGCATCTGTCGAAAGCCATCTATCTGGTTCTAAAAACAGCACCAAAATACATCGCCACAGGCCGGAAAAAGTGTCCCGCCAACTCTGGCCCACGAGGCGACTCGTCAAAGCGCATAGCGTACCCGCCGCTGGGATTTCGAATACTGGCCGTGCTGAAAATTCGATTAAAATTTTTTCTCTCGGCCAAGATCGGGGCGGAGGTCCTCGCGGATGTCAAGAAGGGGTTTTGGTCCTCTGAAATCGACCGATGTCGACGGACTGGAAGTCCGTCGT